>JBCBEA010000490.1:0-3678 GCA_038529195.1 Cyanobacteria bacterium J06600_6 | reverse complement strand
GTGTAATTTAGTTTTGCCAGCCATAGTTAATTCTATGGCTGGTTTTTTATAGGCATTTTTAGAAATTGCTAGCTAAATAGCTGTGCCAAGTAATAAGCTACGTCATAAGCAATAGCGTAGATAAGAGATAATACAGCGCAAGATATATTAATAATGTCTGATGTGTTGCTAACTTCCGAAAAATAAGCAATTAACAATGCATTTAACCCTGCTGTAAAAACAGTTAGAACAAACAAGACAGTGCGCTTTTTTTAATGTTTGTCTAAATTGATAGTGCGATCGCTCATTTCTGTTTTCCGACTGCTAAAAATTTAATTTATGGATAACCAGGTAATGACCGAAAATCCGAATAAATACTGCATAAATTGGAGCGACAGAACCTATAGACATATACTTAAATATCTAAAATAATTTTTAAACAAAGCGATGTGTCCTCGCGTAAAATCTCGCTCCAAAGCCAAATCCGTACAGCCAGAAAAGCTCTGGATTCTGTTGGTGGGAGTAAACCAATATCAGGATACTGAGAATTTAGCTTCTCTACAGTATTCCGCTTTGGACTGTCGGGGACTGGGAGAAGCTTTAATTGATGCTACCGCTAGCTTTTCGAGCAAAGAGGTAATAATTCATCATGATTTTGTAAGTCAGCGTCCCCAATTAGCAGCGGTACAGCAGAGTATTAAGCATATTACTCAGTCAGCGGGGCAAAATGACACAATTCTATTTTACTTTTCGGGACACGGTATTTTAGAGACCAAGACTCAGCAAGTAGCTCTATGTTTGGCAGATACGGATACAAAAGAGCTTCTAACCACGGGTTTACCATTAAATGATTTGCTCAAGCAGTTGGGCAGCTGTGCAGCCAGTCAGCAGCTTGTTTGGCTAGATGCTTGTCATAGTGGGGGAATGACTCTGCGGGGAACAGCAGCAGCCGACCCTAGTGAGCAGCTAGTAGAGGTATTGCGCCATAAAGCCTCAGAAAGTAAGGGTTTTTACGCTTTACTATCTTGCGATCGCGCCCAGCAGTCGTGGGAGTTTCCTGAATTGGGACACGGGGTATTTACCTATTATTTGATGCGTGGTTTACGAGGGGAAGCTGCGGATGCAGGGGGCATAATTGAAGCTGATGCTCTATATCAGTATGTTTATCATCAGACTTTAAGATATATCGATAAAACAAACCAGCAGATTCGTCTAATCAACCAGCAGAAAAGCAGTCGTGGAGAAAATAAGCTGCAGTCGGAATTTCCGATCCAAACTCCGAAACGGATTGTCGAAGGGTTTGGCAAGGTAGTATTGGGCAAGCGATCGCAGCAGGATTTAGATATTAATCCTCGACAGGCGCTAGTGGTGGACGGTGGATCTAAGGCAAATAGTACGACTCTAGCCTTGAGTCAGGTCTTACAAAGCGCGGGAGATTTTAATCTGAGATACTTCCCGCAAACGAATGAACCTTGGTCGCGCATCAAAGATGCGATCGCCTCCTGTTTGAATGCTCAAGTAGAGGATAAAGCCGAAATTAGCACAGCTTTACTATATTTACGAGGAGAAGTTGAGACAGCTGAATCAGGAACATCATGGCTAGTTTTAGCTGACGGGATGAGGATCTCACGGTTTTGGCTGAAAAAAATTCTGCAAAATGCTCGTGCGACTCAGCAGATCGTGATTTTAGACTGTCCAGGGTCAGATAACCTTCAGGACTGGGTTGAAGATTTGCGCCTCGAAGGCGATCGGGGACAGTGTTTAATTGCAGCAAATGCCAGCCTAAAAAATTCTTCTCAGTTTGCCGACTTGGTTTTGGAAACCCTGCAGTCAGACTATACAGAAGCAGGATTGCCCGTTGCAGCCTGGATTAGTAAGTTACAGGTTGCCCTGGCAGGAACAGGAATTATGCCCCAAATTTGGCTATCGGGGACTCAAGGGGTAATCGAGCTACTGGCAGCTAAAAATAGACTCCAGAACCAACAGCCAGTGCTAGACTTGGGGATTTGTCCTTACATGGGACTGCAGGCGTTTGACGAAGCTCAGAGTGAATATTTTTATGGGCGTGAAACTCTAGTTCAAAAGCTGGTCAATCAGATTAATCATCAGACTGCGATCGCTGTAGTTGGAGCTTCTGGTAGCGGAAAATCTTCGGCAGTAAAGGCAGGATTGATGACACAGCTGAGACAGGGACAGCAAATTCCCAATAGCGATCGCTGGTGGTTAGGCTGTTTTCGTCCTGGGAATATACCTGTTCGAGCTTTAGCGCAATTATTAACCGATGGGCAAAATCGAGAAGAGCAGGCTCAGTCACAGCTACAGATTGAGGGACTGCTCTATCAGGGAGAGGAAGGCTTTGTGCGCTGGTTACGCAGTCGTAGCGAACCAATGGTGGTTTTAGTTATTGACCAGTTTGAGGAACTGTATACTCTTGCAGAAGAAAATGATCGAAGAGAATTCCTAAATTTGATTCTGGGTGCGATGAAACATGCAAGCGATCGCTTCAAGCTGGTTTTGACGATTAGAGCTGATTTTGTCTCTACCTGCTTAGAAAACCCTGAATTAGGCAGCATTCTCCAGAAAAATAGTGTTTTAGTCCCCCCTTATCTAACAGAGGCAGATTATCGTCATGCTATCGTCAAGCCTGCTCAACAGGTAGGCTTAGAGGTGGAATCTGGTTTAGTTGAGGTGTTGCTACAGGATTTAGACCGTTCGGCAGGAGACTTACCCCTCCTACAGTTTGCCCTCCAGCAGCTTTGGGAACGGCGAACTAATGGTCGACTAACTCTAGAAGCCTATCAACAGCTAGAAGGAGTTAAAGGTGCATTAGAAAGACAGGCACAGCAGGTGTATGACAGTCTCGACCCTCAGTCTCAAGCATGTGCACGCTGGATTTTTCTTAATTTGACTCAGCTTGGAGAAGGTACAGAAGATACTCGCCGTCGGATTACTAAGTCTGACCTGATTGTCGCTAAATATCCCGCAGAGTTAGTCAATAAAACCCTCCGTACCTTAACCGATGCCAAGCTACTGGTAGTTAATCTTGATAGTGGCAGCATTGCCCAAAGTCGTAGTGCAGCAAATTCCCCAGAAGATGATGAGCTGTTTTTAGAAGCCATGCGCCAAGAGGCAACAGTCGAAGTAGTTCATGAAATTTTGATCCGTCACTGGTCGAGTTTGCGCTGGTGGCTAGAAGAAAATCGCAGTAGATTGCGATCACAACGTCAGATCGAACAGGCAGCAATATTATGGTTGCAGAAGGATCGACAAGATGATTTTCTGCTCAAGGGTGTACGTCTAGCGGAAGCGGAAGAGATCTTAATTAAATACACTGACGAGTTATCCCCCAGTGCTAAAGAGTTCATAGCTAGCTGTATTGATGTTAGAGAAGCCGAACAGCGAGCAGCAAAAAGACGTTTGCGTCAGGCACAGTTAACCGCTACTGCTTTGGGCATCTTGGGACTTACCGCCACAGTTTTGGGAGTGGGTGCGTATCGTCAAAAACTATTGACTCAAGTAGAAAATATTACTAGTCTCACTTCTGTCACCGAAGCGCAGTTACTATCGAACCAGCAGCTAGAGTCTCTGACCACTAGCGTAAAAGCGGGTAGACAATTTGAGCAAATTAACGGCTTGAGTAAATTATTGGTTGGTCACGATAACTGGCAGCAAACTAAAATTAAGACTAGCGCCACTCTG
>JBCBEA010000489.1:0-3696 GCA_038529195.1 Cyanobacteria bacterium J06600_6 | reverse complement strand
GGCAAGAACATATCCCAATTTACTTGATGCCATAGTTGATTCTATGTCAAAAGTCACAAAAGATGATATTCGTAATTAGTTTGCTCATTGCTGTTACTGTACTTCATGACTATGAGAATTGCTATATTATATTAAAGTTTTTCCAGGCTAATTTTAGATTAAAAACTGTTTCATTAACAATGAGAACGATTATCATTATCTATAAAGAGCTTTGAAATTAGATTATGGTAGCGACAAGCACTAACACCATTCCCGTCACCGTACTAACTGGTTATCTAGGTGCGGGAAAAACCACTCTCCTCAATCATATCCTTACTTACGAACACGGCAAAAAAGTCGCGGTTATCGTTAACGAGTTTGGAATAGTGGGTATCGATAGTCAACTGGTGATTGATGCTGATGAAGAAATTTTTGAGATGAATAACGGCTGTATTTGCTGTTCGGTGCGAGGGGACTTGATTCGCATTGTCAGTAAATTACTAAAGCGTCGCCAAAACTTCGACCATTTGGTCATTGAAACCACTGGGTTAGCGGCTCCCGCTCCCGTAATTCAAACCTTCTTTGTCGATGAAAATATCAAAGACAAAATTAACTTAGATGCAGTAGTTACAGTAGTGGATGCCAAACATATTCAGCAACATTGGTCGGCAAATGAAGCACAGGAGCAAATTGCTTTTGCCGATGTACTTCTCCTCAATAAAACCGATCTCGTTAGCCCTCAAGAGTTGGATGAATTAGAAAGCAAAATAAAAGGTATGAATGGGATGGCAAAAATTTATCGTACCCACAATTCCGAACTAGAAATGAATGCGTTATTGGGAGTAAAGGCATTCGATTTAGACCGTGCTTTAGAAATTGCTCCCGATTTTCTTAACGGCACAACTCCCCAACACGATTGGACGGTAAATTCTTTTGCCATAGTGGAATCTGGAGAACTGGACGGTCAAAAACTCTATCATTGGTTGGAAGATCTGTTAGCAAATAACGGAGCGGATATCTTTCGCATGAAAGGTATTTTAAATATTGAGAGAAAAGATGACCGCTTTGTCTTTCAGGGAGTACATATGATGTTTGATGTAAAACCAGATCGCCCTTGGAAGAAAGAAGAAACCCGTAAGAATGAATTAGTTTTTATCGGTCGCAATCTAGACCAAATGCAAATGAGAAAGGACTTTAAGCAATGCATAGTATAGAGAAAAAAGGAAACATCTCATTCGAGCAACAGTGGCAGGGTAATCTTGTAGAATACGTTACCGCAGTAGCCTGGTCGCCCAATGGTTTCTTAGCTGCTAGTTCGGCTGCGGGGGAAGTGGTTTTATGGCAAAATGGCGACCTAGTTAGTTTATTACCTGCGGGCATAGAATTTATTGACTCTGTGGCTTTTTCTGCTGATGGCAAGTTTTTAGCTGCTGGCGGACAGGATGGCAAGGTTAGAATCTGGTCAACTCCTTCTACTGCCCTTTCTTTAAGGGCAGTAAAATTAATCGCTACCTTAGATAATGCGCCAAAATGGATTGATAAACTAGCTTGGAGTCCTGTTTGTAATCATTTAGCTTTTAGTTTTGGGCGTGACGTACAAATTTGGGATGCAGATACTCAAACAGTTATAACTACTTTACCTTTTGCTAACTCCTCGATTTTAGATTTAGCTTGGCGACCGAATGGAGAAAGCATAGCTATATCTGGTAATGGGGGCATAAAAGTCTGGTCTACTCAAGATTGGGATGATGAGCCTTATATGATGGATATGCCCTCAGCTAGTATTGTTACAGCTTGGTCTGGGGACGGTAAATATATTGCTTCTGGTAATTTAGACAATACCATCACACTTCTAGAGTATGGCAACCCTCATCCTTGGGAAATGCGATCTCCTGGTAAGGTTACCAATCTAACTTGGTCGCAACGAAAATCGAATAATACACCTTTGCTGGCAGCATCGAGTATGGAAAGCATTGCTGTTTGGGAAAAAGAAGCTAATGATGAAGATGGTTGGAATACCCGCATTTTAACTTTTCACGATAGTAAAATCCAAGCCTTGGAGTTTCACCCCCATAGTTTATTACTGGCTTCTGCTGGAGATGATGGTTGGTTATGCTTGTGGAGGGGAGCTAAAAAATTAGGGCA
Source organism: Cyanobacteria bacterium J06600_6 (assembly GCA_038529195.1). Taxonomy (GTDB): domain Bacteria; phylum Cyanobacteriota; class Cyanobacteriia; order Cyanobacteriales; family Xenococcaceae; genus Waterburya. The sequence continues at coordinate 1,572 of JBCBEA010000489.1, read as the reverse complement.
AATATTAGAAGGTGCTAGGGGTGGTTTTTCCTGTCTGGCTTGGAGTCAAGACGGTCAAAGGTTGGCTGCTGGGGGTCTTGATGGAGAGGTGATTATTTGGTCTCGATTGAGACCAAATAAGGGTTTTGGTTGATTTGCGATCGCATTATGTATCTGCTTGAAAAATATCGTCTTTTCAAGAATTAAAATATGGCGGCTCCAGCTTCGGCTACAGCATGGTCTTGCTCTCCCGACCCCCCGCTAACTCCAATTCCTCCTACTACTTTTCCCTCACTGTAAAGGGGTATTCCCCCAGCAAAAATCATGATTTTGCCATTGTTAGAGGCGTGAATACCAAAAAATTGTCCTCCCGATTGACTCTGTTCGGCTAAATCTTTAGTCGCCAGATCGAACGCCCGCGAAGTGTACGCTTTTTTAATGGAAATATCGATACTTCCAATCCAAGCCCCATCCATTCGTACATGGGCTACCAGATTTCCGCCTCCATCCACTACTGCTATATTCATTGGTTGACCAATTTCAAGTGCTTTTTTTTCGGCTGCACTAATTACTCTTCTAGCATCTTCTAATGTAACCATTAATCCTTTCTTTGGGTCTTACCCTAAATATCTATCCGTTAATTTACCTCATAGGACGAACATTATATTTAAGAAAATCTTAAATCTACTAGGGAACTATAGGCTGTCATACAACATTACTATTATGATTTCTAAGTCTCTGTTAATCTAGGAATCAATTGCGCCAAATTACAAGGACGATGGCGAGAATCGAGTTGGTCTTCGATAATGCTCCATCCAGTCTGACAAGCACCGCTAGAACCTGGCAGACAAAAAATATAAGTACCGTTAGCTACCCCAGACAAAGCTCTAGACTGAATGGTAGAGGTTTTTATTTCCTGATAAGAAATCATCCGAAATATTTCGCCAAAACCTGCTATTTCTTTATCTAATAAAGGTTTAATGGCTTCTGGTGTGCCATCTCGTCCTGTAACTCCCGTACCACCAGTGGTTAAGATTACTTGGACAGTTTCATCGGCAATCCATTTCGATATTACAGCACGAATTTGATAAATGTTATCGGGAACGATAGTTTTTTCCGCTAGGAAATGTCCTGTGGTGGTTAAATTGTCCACTAGTATTTTGCCCGATTTATCATCAGATTCGGTTCGCGTGTCGGACACTGTCAGCACGGCAATTTTTAAAGGTAGCAAAGATTCGTTTTGGTTCATTTCTTTGATGCCCGCATCTAAATCCTAGTTTTATTAGCAATCTGTAAGAGAGACTGGGTTAACTGACTGACCATTGGTGAATTTCGATAATGATAATCGTTATCATACTAACGTGAATACTGATTTAATTTTGCCTAAAAACTATGTTTGACCATAACCAGCAAGCAACGATCTTTGCTCATATCGATAGTTTAACTTGGTTACCAGTATTTAAAGAAGAACCAACATTTGGTGCAATACTGACTGGAATGACGATCGCTTTTGGATTTGGAGCTATTCACGCTCTTGCACCAGGGCATGGAAAAGCATTGGTTAGTGCTTATTTGGTTGGAAGTAAAGGAACG
>JBCBEA010000488.1:0-3717 GCA_038529195.1 Cyanobacteria bacterium J06600_6 | reverse complement strand
ACCCTCTAGTAGTCCCCGACGACGCTGGTAATATAGTTTGAGATTGGCTAACTCTAATAAAGCCAAATTCCCTTCACTATAATCATCCCCCGCAATTTTCTTAGCCAAAGCTCTTTTATCTGTATCTATTACTTTAGGCTTTAGCGACTCTGCTATCTGCTTTAGTTCTGTTGTACTCGCTTCGGCAAAAGATGCCTCAAAGCAATTGAGAATGGTCTTGGCTAGTTCATCTTTGTTCCTGGGGACTTCTATTTGATGAGTAACAGTATTTTTCATGCTTTATTACCGAATTACTAGCTTTAATTATAGTCTGCATAAGAGATATAGTTTTATTTTATTTGCAGGATAAGAGATATAGTTTAATTTCCGATAATTACACTAATAAGAAGTAAATTTTCCAATTAACACGAGCAAACTCTTTAATAGCAAAGCTTATTAAGCATTTAAAAAATAACATATAGCATTTGATACGCTAAAGTTACGCTAAAATTCAAATACCTAAATTTTTGCTATGCATTTATGCCTCGAAAAGCCGACCCCAAATGTGTTTATTGCGCTGTTCACTACGTAGAGGAGAATCTTGCTAAGTCAAAACATCCTGAATGTTATGTCAGGGAAAAGTGCCGTACTAAGCGATATCGTTTACGAAACTCTAGTAGAGTCAATGCAAAACGTAGGCAAAATATGGCTAAAGGCAAAGGTATTACAACAGTAAAGCCTATTTTACCCGAAGCATATCGCGCCGAACTCGAAATTTACGGCAAAGAAAATCAGTTTGTCCATGCGATCGCACTTAAAATCTATCAGGGCAATAAACTTTCTCACCAAATGCTGCCACAACACACTCAGGGGTTAAGACAGCCAGAACTTGAAGCCTACATTCAAAAGCTTTTATCTCATTTAGAAGCAGAATATGGAATAGATTGTTTGGGATTAATTTATTGGCTGAATTCTCTTGATTGTCCTGAATGCAGTAAAAATAAAGACTAAATTTTACTGTTCACTTTGATTGCGAAGTATGCGACGGTACTAGACCAGTCAACGGTCTGATGACATAATTTATGTTCAAAGACTGTTCTTACACGATCTATCTCATAATCTGAAAGTATCTTCTTCAAATGCGATCGATAGCTAGAGCGAACTAGATCTATCTCACCCTCCGCAAACCAATGCTGAATAAGTTTTGGGGTAATTAACATCGAAGTTATTGACGGTTGTTGTTCTAGTTGCACTTCTAACCCAGCTTCTAACAAATTTTCCTTTAAGCTAACACCATCCCAATTAACCATGGGATCTTTCTCGTCTTGGTAGATAGCTTCTTCGGCTAGCTTAAGCTTTGACCACAACTTAGATGGTAGCCAATTTAATTGAAGGAGATTATAAACTCTTTGATTATAGATAGGAACTGTTTCGACTAGAATTAACGAACCTGCTTCATTCAGCCAGGGAACCAGCTGGCTAATGATACTGACCTTATTTGGTTCTGACATTAGGACATTACGTCCAACTATTTTGTCAAACCGAATATCTCGATTCTGCTGTTCTAAAATACTTGGCAAGTCAGGTAGGTTAGCAACTAAGACTTGAGGTCGCAGTAGTTCGGGCATCATCGCTGCCTGCTGGTTTAAAATCTCTGCTTCAGTTTGATTTCTGACGCAAGCATATACTCCGCCTTCAGGAACTTGTCTCAATGCCTCCCAAGTCAGTAAACTACTTCTGGCGTTTAGATCTAGAATTACGTGATGTCGTTGAGGTTGGGCGATAGCAAATAGGCGATCGCGAATTTGTCCGAGTTTTTGTCCTGTTTGATTGATAGTTCGCTCTAACCATTGTTCCATCTGCCGATCGACTTCACCATAGGTCAACATTTCTAACGAAGCAGCATATTTCCCTTCTATTTGAGCGGTTAGCTGCGCTTCTCTGTTTCTCGCCACCTGAGTTCTAATCTCTTTTTCCTGACCCATCTCCGAAGGCTGATAGAAAACTCGCCCCTGTAAGCTACTGGGTAAATATTGCTGTTCTACCCAGTGATCTCGATACGCATGGGGATAAATATAGTTTGCTCCATGACCTAAACCCTTTTTATCTCGATTATTATCTTTGAGATGATTGGGTATATCGCTTTGTTGTTCTTGTTCTACGGCTGCCAAAGCATCAAAAAAGCCCATAACACTATTAGATTTTGGCGCTGTAGCTAAGTAAATAGTTGCTTGAGCTAGGGGATAACGTCCTTCTGGCATACCCACTCGATCAAAGGCTTGAGCGCAAGAGTTAACGATGGTTACGGCACTGGGATCGGCTAGTCCCACATCTTCACTGGCTAAGACTAATAGCCGTCGCAAAATAAATCTAGGTTCTTCTCCAGCATAAATCATCTTAGCTAGCCAATATAGAGCAGCATCAGGGTCAGAACCCCTAACACTTTTAATAAAGGCGCTAATAGTATCAAAGTGAGCATCTCCCTCTTTGTCATACAGCACGGCTCGTTGCTGTATTGATTCCTCTGCTACCGCCAGATTAATTTTAATTACTCCATCACTGCTGCTGGGGGTAGTCTCTACCGCCAGTTCTAAAGCATTCAGCAAGGAACGGGCATCACCATTGGCAACATTAGTTAGATGAGTTAAAGCATCTGGTTCTAGCTGGATCTGAAGTTTGCCATAACCGCGATCGCAGTTGGTTAAAGTTTGTTGGACAACTTGAGTCAGATCTTCAGCAGTTAAAGGTTGTAGTTGAAACAGACGGGATCGACTCACTAAAGCCTTGTTGACTTCAAAGTAAGGATTTTCAGTAGTTGCTCCAATTAAGATAATCGTGCCATTCTCTACCCAGGGCAGTAACGCATCCTGCTGTGATTTATTGAAGCGATGCACCTCATCGACAAAAAGAATTGTTTTTTGCTGATAGTATTTACCTTTGTCTGTAGCTGTGGCAATTGCCTCCCTTATATCTTTAACTCCAGCTAACACCGCATTTATGGCAATGAATTGAGCGCGGGTAGTTTGGGCAATGATTCGAGCTAAAGTAGTTTTACCTGTTCCTGGAGGACCAAAGAAGATTAGAGATGATAGGCGATCGGCAACAATAGCACGACGGAGTAATCTACCCGCACCGACAATATGGTCTTGCCCGACAAATTCATCTAGAGTCTGGGGGCGCATTCGATTAGCTAGGGGTGCTTCTGACTTGATTTTCTGTTGATAGCTTTGCTCAAATAAGTCCATGGTCTTTGAGCTTATTCGTATCTGCCGAGAAAATGCCAGTAATCGGGGGATTCGGTTCCGTACTCTTTTCCCCAGTTATGGCTATCGTCCCAGTATTCTGGCTCCACCACTGGATAACTTGTTTCTTCTCGCAATTCTGCTCTGATTTGATTGATATCTCCTATCGTCCAAGATCCTTGTTCTCTTAATACATTACTAGGTTGAGGAGTAATGGTTTCTCCATTCTCTGCTGAAGTATCAAGCCCACTTTCTTGAGTTGACTCTTTTGGTAATAGTATTTCTTGTTCGTCTATCTGACTTATGGATGGTGTACTTTTTCTTCTTCTTCTAATTCTGCTATTGGTCATAGCTGATTTTACCTAATAGTTCTTACTCCTACGGTAATCATATCTTTTTTGTTTCAAAACCTAATTCTGCAGAAAGCCGTAGCTTAAGCTCGTCTGTAGCCTTAGAAGCTCTGATTTTATCTACCTGTTTAATTAGCTTCTCAAAA
>JBCBEA010000487.1:0-3725 GCA_038529195.1 Cyanobacteria bacterium J06600_6 | reverse complement strand
GTAACCGACTGGCAAGATTATCAAAATTTGTTTGCCGCAGCAGATACAGAAAAAGCACTAGGAGAAGCATCTTGGAGCAGCTTCTACTATCCTGCCGCAGTCGAGCGCATCAGGCAATATTGCCCGCGAATGAAGTTCATTCTGCTGTTACGCAATCCGATCGAGCGAGCTTTTTCTCACTATAGCTACTTAAGACAATATGACAAAGAACCTCTGGCTGACTTTGAAGCAGCGATCGCCTGCGAATCCCAGCGGATAGCAGTAAACTATTGGGCAGACTGGCATTACCTTCAGCTTGGCTTTTATAGTCGGGCAATCATCAGATATCAGCAGGTTTTTGCCAAATCTCAGTTCAAAATTGTCCTCTACGAAGATTTCATCCAGGATACCCCCCAGGTTTTAGCAGAAATCTTTGAGTTTCTAGGAGTAGCCAGGGACTATCAATCTACTGCCTTCACCCAAGCCTACAACTCGACTCAACTACCCAAAAGCCAAATGATACATCGTCTCTTTCAAACCAGTCGCCAAGTGCGCCTCAAACAGATGGTCAAAACATTAGTACCAGCCACCATGTACCAAAGTCTCAAGCAAAATCGCGATCGCCTAGAAGCAAAAACACGATACAGTCCCCAATTATCCCTCCAGGTAAGAGAGAAATTAAGCAGAATCTACAGCTCCGAAATTGCCACACTAGAGCAACTTTTGGAGCTAGACCTTTCAGGTTGGCTAGCGCCAGCGGTACATAACTAACTAAAGCCCAAAATAATTTACCCTCTTACTAGCCGAATCTCATGCTGAAAACCCCCGTTGCTTTTTTGATTTTCAACCGACCGAAAAATACTCAGCGTGTCTTTGATGCCATCAGAAAAGCCCAACCAGCCAAGTTAATGGTGGTCGCCGATGGGCATCGTGGCGATCGCCCTGGAGAAGCCGAAAAATGCGCTGCTGCCCAGGCAGTAATTGCAGGAGTGGACTGGGATTGTGAGGTATCGACCAACTACTCTGCGGTGAATTTGGGCTGTCGCGATCGGGTTGCTAGCGGGCTAAATTGGGTATTCGAGCAGGTAGAATCAGCTATTATTTTAGAAGATGATTGTCTACCCGACCCCAGCTTTTTCCCCTTTTGTGAAACCCTACTGACGAGATATGCATCCTGTTCTGAAGTGATGGGCATCTGCGGCAGTAACTTTTTATCAACCTGGAAGTCTCGGATTCAAAGTTATCACTACTCCTATTACTTTAACTGTTGGGGCTGGGCAACCTGGAGAAGAGCCTGGCAGCGATACGATCTGGGAATTAAGTCTTGGAGCAAACTAGAGGTAAAAGCGCAGATCGCCAATTTTATCGACCATGAGGCTCAATTTCAAAGCTATAGTCAAGCATTTGATCGCAACTACCTGGGGAAATTAAACACCTGGGATTTTGCTTTTGCCTTTGCCTGTCTATCTCATCAGGGATATTTGATTAATTCAGCCGTCAATCTGGTTTCCAATCTGGGTTTTGGTGAAGATGCGACCCATACTACTGCTAATGCTAACCATATCGTCGCTAATCTACCTCGGCATACGGCACAGTTTCCCCTCATCGCACCCAAAGATTTCAGCTTAGATCGTGGTTATACTAATGCACAATACAATCTCGTTTGGGATTTGAGCTGGCAGAATAAAATCCGACGCAAGCTCAGGCAAACACGTAAAAAATTGAGTTCATCCAATCGGTCTTTAGTCAGCACCTCTACCTCATGAAGCTGCCCCGACAAAGATTATCAGGAATCGATTTATGGCGCGGCATCGCCATTTTTGCGGTAATTTTGGTTCACGCTGACGAAGGTGTTAGCGATTTACCCTATCTCTGGCAGATTTTGCTCAACTTTGCCGAGTTTGCCGTTCCCTTTTTCTTGGCTACCTCCTTTTGGCTGACGGTGGGCAAAATTCAGGTCAGTCAAAAAACAGGCTGGCTCAAATCGAGAATCGCCAAATTAATCCTGTCTTATCTAATCTGGAGCTTAATTTATCTAGGTTACAAGATTGCTAAATACACTGTGGCTCAAGAACCAGATAACTGGCGTAGAATACTCGCAGACCCTTTAGGTATTATGTTCCAGGGCAATGCCGCGTTTCACCTCTACTTTTTGCCCCTACTAATTTCGGGGACAATGCTGCTCTCCCTGCTGCCGACAAACCTATTTTGGTCGAGATCAGTAACAGTAACAATTGTGGCGACGATTGCAAGCCTCATCATCTACCAGCTAGGGATTGATATCGAGAGTCGCAATCCCCTAATTAATCAACCACCTATATTTGAGGTGTTTGGGAGATGGTTATTCTGGGGAATTAGGTGTTTGCCCTATATTGCGGTAGCAACATTACTCCATCATCCCCAACTTAAGTTTTATACCGCCCGACCGAGCAAATTTAAGACTTTTGTGTGGCTAATCTTGTTTCTGGTCATCAACTCGATTAGTTGGCATAGTTTAGATTCTTGCCACGAACTACTGAGGGGATATTCAACCTTAATCTTGGCAATATTTATTTCACAACATCGCTTTTGCCTGAATCCAGCGATCGCCAGTTTAAGTAAGTGTTCTTTTGGAATCTATCTAATTCATCTAATTTGGATTGAAAGCGGTCAAATTATCGAAGCTCGGCTATTAAGCGAACCGTGGAGAGTCTCTACCCCTGGCTTATTACTATTTACTATAGTTTGTTTTTGCTTGAGTTGGTTGACGGTAGAAATGCTGATGCGTCGTCGTTATCTAGCTCAAATTATTTTTAGCACTTAACAAGAAACAGCTTATTTTTAGATGAAAATTTTACACTTAGCCACTGCCGACATCGAAGGCGGTGCGGCTCGTGCTGCTTATCGGCTGCATCAGGGCTTACGCCACTTAGGGGTTAATTCGCAAATGTTGGTGCGAGGAAAAAGCAGCGTCGATTCAAAGGTGATGGTAGAGCGAAATATGCTTACCAAAGTTAGTCCCATCTTATCTACTTTGCCCTTAAAGCGATACCCTGGAAGCGAACCAATCCTCTTTTCCAGTCAATGGTTCCCTGATACTCTGGCTAGCCGAGTGGCAGAGATCAAGCCCGATGTTGTCAATTTACAGTGGATTAGAAACGGATTTTTACAAATTGAAACTCTAGCCAAATTAAAAATCCCCTTAGTTTGGACTCTCCACGATATGTGGGCTTTTACAGGGGGCTGCCACTACGCGACCAACTGCAACAAGTATCAGCATCATTGTGGTGCCTGTCCGAGTCTCAAGAGCGATCGCCAACAAGATCTGTCTCGGCGAATTTGGCAGCGTAAAGCTAAAGCCTGGCGGGAGATCGACTTAACTGTAGTTAGCCCCAGCAAATGGTTAGCAGAATGTGCTAAAAAAAGCTCTCTATTTAAAGACCGCAAGATTGAGGTAATTCCCCACGGACTAGACTTAACTAGCTACCAGGCGATCAATCAACAGCAGGCCAGGCAAATTCTTCATTTACCTGCCGATAAACAGCTCATTCTCTTTGGTTCATCTACAGGAGCAGGAGGAGAATACCGTAAAGGCTTTCATCTCCTGAAACCTGCCCTGCTTAATTTGATTCAGTCGGGCTGGCAAGAGCAAATCGAGCTGGTCGTATTTGGTGGTTCAAAAACCAACAAATTAGATATTCCCTTAAAAACTCACCATCTAGGTCAATTTAAAGATGATATTTCTTTGGCCTTAGTTTACGCTGCTG
>JBCBEA010000486.1:0-3738 GCA_038529195.1 Cyanobacteria bacterium J06600_6 | reverse complement strand
ATCTTTAGGTACTCAATATAGGTTGTCTGACGGAAACTTTACTGAGATCCAAGTAAAATTTATCCTGTTTTTATAAACGCTCATATTCAGTATTTCTTTGGCTAGCAGGACGACCTAAATCAGCGATCGCCTGGCGTAAATTAGCAACGGTCATATTAGTTCCTCCCTGGGCTCCTGCCATAGTCGTGATGTGTTCTTCCATCAGGGTGCCACCAATATCGTTACAGCCAGATTTAAGGGCTTGTTTTGCTCCCTCTAAGCCAATTTTGACCCAGCTTGGTTGATGGTTAATAATCCAGTTTCCTAAAAATATCCGAGCTACAGCAGTTAAATGTAGTACTTCCTCTACGTCAGGCTGATCTCGTCCGACGCGCTGGCGAATTGGTGCGGGTGCTTCCTGCCCTACAAAAGGCAAAATGATAAACTCGGTAATTTTGGCGGGATGGTTATTGGAGAGCGCCTTTTTCTGGAGCGTTCTCAGTTGATCGAGATGTTCGATCTGTTGCTGGGGGGTTTCGATATGTCCCGCTAGCATTGTGCTGGTGGTAGTTATTCCCAGACGATGAGCCAGACCAACTATTTCTAACCAGGTGGCACTATTAATTTTTTCTGGGCAAATAACCCTTCTCACGCGATCATCGAGGACTTCGGCTGCAGTACCGGGCATTGAGCCTAAACCTTCTTCTTTTAGGGCTAACAGTACGTGTTCGTAACTAATATTATCTTCTCTAGCAATAAACTGGATCTCTTGGGGAGAGAAGGCGTGTAGGTGCAGCTTTGGAAAGTGAGACTTTAACTTCCTAACTAAATCTAAATAAAAAGGTAAGGATGCCCCGTCGATTTTTGCCTGGGGATTTAAACCACCCTGCATACAAATTTCCGTTGCACCAATATTGATCGCCTGCTGGGCTTTGGCGATAATTTGGTCGTTATTCAGCCAAAAAGCCCCTTCTTCTCCCGCATCTCGTCGAAAAGCGCAAAAACTACAGTGCTGCTCGCAAATATTGGTAAAGTTGATATTGCGGTTGACTACGTAAGTAACAGTCTCTCCTACCTGCCGTTGGCGAAGAAGATCAGCTGTTTGGGCGATTGAGAAGCGAATTCTGGGTTCTGTTTGCTTGACTAGCTGAACTCCTTGAGCAATCGAGATATCTTCACCTGCGAGCGCGCGATCGAGAGTATCTTGAACCTGAATGGTTGAAACTTGATTAACCACGGTAAATAGAAGTTATAAATTAAGATCTAAAAATATTTTGCTATTACGTTAGATCTTAGCTGCTTGCGCGACACCAAACCAGCATCAGAGAATTTCTAGCTGCCTAAAGAAAGCTGTCTTACTTCCAGTTTTGTTCTGCTTTTTGTAGAACATAAGCACTAACGTTGGCTATTTCTTCAGAGGTTAGTTTCTCTCCATATGCCGACATGATCCCTTTACCGTTGGTAACTAAGGCTGCGATCGCCTCTTCTGTATCTAATTTACGCTTGTGAAGAGTCTTTAACTTTAAGTTTTTGCCTCTCCGTACGATGTTCCCACCATTAATATGACAACCAGCACAGTTAGCTTTAAATACTTCTGCACCATTGTCTAGATCGACTCCCGCAACCGCATCCAGAGGGGTAAGGAGCAACAATAAGGCGAGCGCAACAGTAGTAATTACTTTTAGCAAAATACTTTTCTCCACATGATTTGACCCAGCGTCCAGCGAAAGCTACGCAACTGAGGATATTTATTATTATCTTCGACAAACAAATCTTTAGAGCTGAAATGTTTCATTACTTCTAAATTACGGCAGGATTGAGGCATACTGCTTCATCGTAAAAATGCGATCGCCAAGGTTTGATATTTTCTCTAGCTGTTCTAACTATTGACGATGCTGCTAGCCCTAAATCTTTTTGACTAACAGCTTATAGTTTAGAACTAGTTAAAATTGACTAATTTCGGGTTTTCCATCGACTATTTTGCCGACCAGGATAAGGTCTGCTACGCCGACAAATAGCCCATTTTCTAGCACCCCTGGAAAATTGTTAATTGTCTTTTCCATTTCCGCTGGGTTAGTAATATGGTCGAATTTGACATCAATGACTAAATTGCCCTGATCCGTAACTACGGGACCTGCCTTTTTAACGCCCATACGTAGTTCTGGCTTACCACCAAGCTTTTCTAAACTACGCATTACAGGAGCAACCGCCATCGGAATTACCTCCACGGGTAGTAAGAAAGTTGAACCAAGTTTATCGACTAGCTTACCTTCATCAACGACAACAATAAATTCGTTAGCAAGGGCATCTACCACTTTTTCTCGGGTATGAGCTGCACCACCACCTTTGATTAGGTTTTTTTGGGGATCGACTTCGTCGGCACCATCGATCGCAATATCTATACGGTCAATTACATCCAATGTCGCTAAAGGAATCTTGAATTCTTTCGCTAAAACTTCTGCCTGAAACGAAGTTGGTACTCCCTGAATGTTGGCGATTTCGCCTTTTGCCAAGCGATCGCCTATATACTCAATAGCATATGCTGCTGTCGAACCAGAGCCCAACCCCACAATTGAGTCGGACTTAACCATTGCTGCTGCTGCTCTGCCGACTTCCTGTTTCATCGTTGTAATAGGATCGCTCATAAATCTTATTTCCCTTAATCAGTATTTAGTAATTTAATCTGGGACTCATTTTCTCAGATCTTTGTCCTAAATCCTAAAAAAAGGAGATTGTAAAAAAGCTCTATTAACTAGCTGTATTGACGAAATCTTGCTGCAGCATTACTAAAAACAACTTGAGTAAACTTAGGGTGTATCAACATCCCTCTGTTTTTAATAGATTAATTATTACTCAATCAACTAAGTCGACTTAAATCAAGGCTGACTGTACGTTTTTGCTTTAAGTTTGTGTCGCTCAAACTTTGAAAAGTATATTCCTCTTCAAATCCGTAACAGCTTACAGTATTTAGTTATTTGCTGCTGCCAACATTTCTTTTAACTTAGCTAGTTCATCTGCCCAACGTGGATCTGGCTGAATGCTGCCCTGTTGCTTTTGGGTTCCGCTTGGCTTTTTACTACCGCTAGATTTCTTGTTAGCCTTGCGTTTCGGAGCAGCAGTTGCATTGCCTTCTCCTTCTCCTTCTTCGCCTTTAGAGCGAGGCAAAGCTTTTTCAATTTTTATGGGGCTATCCATGAAAGACTGACCGTTGTATTTTTCAATAAACTGATCTGCTGCTTCATCAGTAGGAACAGTAACAAAAGCAAAACCACGGCATTTACCTGTCTTGCGATCTTTAATCACCTTAGTTGAAACCTGATCGCCTTCTTCCGCAAACATTGCTGCTAAAGTATCGCGTTCAATTTCTTCCTTTGGTAGGTTACCCACGTACAAACGAATAGACATAAAACTAAAAATCTCCCAAGCTAGTTGAATTTAAAAATGTGTGCAGAGCGAACGCTTTTTAAGTGGCAATTGAGCCAATATATAAAATAATTATTTTCAAAGCTTCTCTATCGATAAATTATTTAGTGAGGCAAATAAATCTTGTTTGCTTCTCAGATATCTCGTAGATACAGCCTTGTTGGTGAAAGTTTCTAAGTCAGTAATATAAGGCGAGAAAACGAACTAATAATTTAATTTAGTCTCGTCAAACCCTAAACTATCGCCCTAGTAGTCTAATTCAAAATTGAAGGCAAATATCACTTTATGACTGAAAAATAATCCCTAACTAAAATTTTTAATCAGAAACAAATTTTT
>JBCBEA010000485.1:0-3740 GCA_038529195.1 Cyanobacteria bacterium J06600_6 | reverse complement strand
TAAATTGTTACACTGCCATATGTAAGCGACACTTGCAAAACTTATTTAATCATTTTATATATAAGCCCAGCGAGAGTCCAACAAGACAGGCATAGTGCCTGAACGCAAAAGCTTTTAGACTTTTAAAATATTCTTAGGACAAGTTTAAGTAATGACACAGCAATTAATTGCTCCCAAGGGTCAGCCGAAGACCCAGCCAGAAGAAAAGTTAAAACCAAGTTGGGTAAACATTTTCGTCTTTGGAGCTGTTCACTTAATCGCTTTGAGTGCGCCCTGGTTTTTCTCTTGGTCAGGATTGGCAGTGGCAGTTTTCCTTCACTGGCTGACGGGTAGTATTGGTATCTGTTTGGCATACCACCGCATCTTAACTCACCGCAGTTTAGAAGTACCCAAATGGCTAGAGCGGATTCTAGTTACTATCGGCGCACTAGCATTACAGGGTGGTCCAATTTTTTGGGTAGCAGGACACAACCTACACCACGCGCACACCGAAGATAACGATCGCGATCCTCACTCGGCAACTAAGGGCTTCTGGTGGAGTCATATGGGCTGGTTGGTATATGCAGAAGATAAGTATTTCGACTACGAACAGTACAAGAGATATGCACCCCGCGCCGACAGAGATCCCTACTACCGTTGGTTGAACAAGAACTTCATCTTGCTTCAGGTAGCTCTAGGTTTCCTTCTCTTAGCTTTAGGCGGTTGGTCTTGGGTAATCTACGGTATCTTTGTTCGCACCGCAACTTTATGGCACTGTACCTGGTTTGTTAACTCCGCAACACATTTCTGGGGTTACAAGAACTTTGAGTGTGATGATGGTTCACTTAACCTCTGGTGGGTTGGTATCTTGGCTTACGGTGAAGGCTGGCACAATAACCACCACTACAATCCCCGCGTAGCCAAAGCAGGTCAGCGTTGGTGGGAAATTGACGTTACCTGGTGGGCAATTCAGGTGCTCAGAGCATTAGGGTTAGCAAAGAAAGTCGTATTCTAAATTAGCTAACTTCAGCAATTAAGCAACAATATGGCGATCGCTCTACATAGTTAGGGCGATTTTTTTGGTTTTGTTTCGGCGAGTCGTATGGATCAAGATGAGGGTAAAGATGGCTATTATACTAAATCCGATATCGCGTCCGTTCCTTTGTATCCTCTGCCCTCTGCCCTGACGCGAAGCGAAGCGGAGCTAATCCTTTAGGGCTGCCTTCTGCCTTTACAAAATATTCAAGTGTTGTATCCAAACAGGATCCAGTATCAGTCTTCAGGATAAGCCCGCTCGTAGTCTGCCATCTCTTTCTCAGAAACTAATTGTTTGAGTGCTTCTTGACGAGATAACATTAACATCTGCGCAAGTTTGCCAATTTCACCATTGGTAAGTTCCGCCTGTGCCAAATCGTCTAAGAGCTGATGGAAAGTTTGGTCTAGCTGATGATAGATTTTGAAGCGTACTGCTTGAGGATTAGATTTGCTCATCGTTCTCAGGTAATTTCATCGAGGATTAGATTTTCTCATTGATCGGCTTTTTTAGATCGGCTTTTTTAACTACAGCGCTGATCGAGAGTTCGCATATATGACTGGAAAGCTGCATCCTGCACGGGCAGAATTATCGCATCGCGATCGCCATCATTATGATGAGAGTGCCATAATCCAGGAGGAGTTACGAAAACTGAACCTGACTTCCAGTAAACTCTATCGCCATTAATGATATTGCCTTCCTCATCCAAATGTTCGCCAATGAGAGTATAAGCTGATTCTGGAGCATCGATCACTAAATCAAGAGCTACAGAGTTATGTCTGTGAGGCTTTTGTACTGTCCCAACTGGCAAATGAACCATTAATGCCCAAAGAGTATGAGTCAAACTACGGGTGGCGTGAGTAGCCTTATTCCCCAGAATTATACCAATGCGATTACGTTCGCTGGCTTCTAGCTCTTGCGCAACCTGGTTTAATTCGGTTAGCAATTGATTACTAGAATATAAACAGGGCTTAAAGCGTGGTTTTGTCGCGGTAACTCCCAAATAGTTAACTAATGCTTCGTCTGTTACCCAATAAATAGCCGTATCTTCCGTTGCCGAATGAATTGCACCGCTACAGCTAGGCAATGTAAACAGATCTCCTTGAGACCATTCCATCGTGCCATACTCGCTTTCTGTTTTGCCTTGACCTCTAATAACGTAAAACAGCTGAGCAGTTGCGGGAGAACTAGTTTTTAAGCTCTTGTCGGCGCGAATACTGAGAAAATTAGCACTAATTACGGGACTAGTTGCAGGAGCAATAGACTGCATTTGTGGAGACAAATCTAGAGGAATAATTCTAGTTGCACCTTGTTCGTGAAGCTTCGCATCAAAAGTTGTGCAGGGAATTGCAGGCAACTTCGGGGCAACAGCCGACGAAAATTCGTAGTAGAGATTATCTGTTTCCCATTGAGTTGCGGGGTTTGACTGAAGATTAATATTTTGAACCATTTCTAAAATAGGGTTGCTCTTTATTGTGATTCTAGCATAGATTCAAGATTATGCTTAAGATAATAATCATAGGTAAATGCAAATACCTGAGGTGCAAATCCATGATTGATTTAAATCATTTTTTAGCTGTGCAACACCATGAAAAAAAACGCAGTTTTCTTAACAGGAGATCGCAATTTATAGTTATCTAGCGAGTAGCATTATTGTAGTTGAAATCCAAGGAGCACAATATAGCCACAAAAAAAGAGAACACACCAAAATAAGCTTTACTGAGTCCAGCCTCAATTAATTTATCTATTAATGAGCGCACAGACAAAAAAAAGACTATCTAGACACGATTTAGATAGTCTTTAAATATTTTTACTGTCCTCAAACTGCTCTAACTGTTACTAGACCAAATCGACATACTCGTTGAGATTAAATTCGGCAACAGGATTTTCTAAGGTAGTTAATACGGTTTCACCAGAGGATAGTGTTTGCGTATTAGTGTCATAGCTCAATGAATCGACATCAGAGACTCCAAAATCCATAGTTGAAATTTGAATTGTATCGCCTTCTGAGAAGTTAAAGTCAGCAATAGTATCGATGCCATTTCCACCTAGAACAAAAGTATCAGCACCAGCGCCACCAATTAGAGTATCGTTACCGTCGCCGCCATTGATCCAGTCATCACCGCTACCGCCTGTCAGACTATCGTTTCCTGCTTCTCCCAAAATCACCAGATCGACAGAAGTAGAACTTCCATTAAAGTGATCATCACCGTCGCCACCATAAAAAGTAACCTGCTCAACATCGGTGCCAGTTAAATCCTTAACGTTGAGGATATCGTCACCGCCACCACCATTGATTTCAAACTGCTCGACATTATCGACATCTAAAGTAAAGTTACCCAGGTTAAGTCTTTCAAATTCAGTACGATGACCATTAGCTCTTAATTCAAAATCATCTCCTGCATCAAGTGCGCCATTAACTTCAGTAGTATCAATACCCTCATCACCTTCCATGATGTCGCTACCGTCGCCATTATTCCAGATCAGACGGTCATTACCTGCGCCACCAACTTTAAGGTCAGCACCTTTATTACCGATAATCGTATCGTCACCTGCTCCACCTTTGAGAGTATCAGCAAGATCTGGAACACTACTTCCTTTGAGACTATCGTTACCTGCGCCACCATCAGCTACGACTTTAACGTTAGATTCCGTTGCATCTAAACTATCATCACCATCGCCACCATTAAAGGTAACCTGCTCAACATCAGTCCCAGTTAAATCCTTA
>JBCBEA010000484.1:0-3743 GCA_038529195.1 Cyanobacteria bacterium J06600_6 | reverse complement strand
GATGACGGATGACTTTCAAGAAACAATGAGTTTTAGCTATCAAGTAGGTATTTTATTATACTTTGTGACAAAGTCTTGAGAAAAATGAAGCTTATAGGCTTTGAATTGTACTTTTTTAAGTCAAGAAAGCTGGAAGTTAGAAGATAGAAATATTTATAGCCATAGAATATTGCTTAGCAAAGCTATGGATATATGCGATTACAAATTGATTAACGACCCAACAGGAAGCAAAACATTAATAAAATATTTATTCAAGCGTTAGTAAGAGAATTTCATAGTTACTCTAGGAGATGCGAGTTAGTATTCCAATTTGCACTCTCTGTAAGCTAATTATTTTTAAATGACATCTCACGAATTATTGACCCTAATTCTTCTGCTCAGTCCTGGTATGGCTTTATCTGTATTACTGATGCTTACCTTTGCGAAGGGCGGTTGATTCAGTAGACAAACTTAGTACATTTTCACACATCTGATTAGCCTGACAAATAGTTTAGGCTAGCAGAAAGTTTCTCTACACTTAAATACGGTTTGTAGAGCTACTCTAATTGAATTGCAAAGCAAGTATGGCGACTCAGTAACTATCTAGCTAGGCTGCTTTAAGTTCTTGCTTGTGGCTAAGATTCGTCGCTGAGAGATGGGCTAGGAGGGCTAGTTAGACTCTCTTCTAGATCCATTCTTTTTTCCATTTGGCAAAGAAAATAGCCAGTCATCATTGCCGAAGCCAGTAAATGAGCCAAGTTTTCTCTGTCTGTAGTTATTTTGACGTTAAAGTCGCCAGAAGGCAGCATTCCAACTAACCCTTGCACATTCTGGGAAATAATTTGTTTAACATCTGGGCTAGCAGATGCTGCAATCTGAGCCAGAACGTCTGGATGTTGCTGACGCAAGTATTGCATCAGGGTGTTGTAACTTTGGTCTTGTGATTCTGAATTGAGAAAATCAAAATTAAATATCATTCCTTACCCAAATTATGGACGCTGTTTACACTTTGACATAGTATTAGGGACAACCGCCAGTGGGTAAATAAGAATAAAAAGGCTAGGATATCGCCATGTTGTTGATTTCAAAGTATTGGTGAAATTTATTAGTCACTTCTAGCCAGTAAGAGCGACCATCTGCCTGTTCTCGTTTTCGCACAAAGCCTAAACTGACTAACTCAGCTACCTGCTGATAGGCACTGCTGCCCCGCAGATCAATTAGTTCGGTTTGCAAAATTGGATTTCTCAAAGCTACAGCAGCTAAGGTTCTTAAAGCACCCTTCCCTAACTCGGCAGGCACTAATTCCTGAAGTAGATACTCGTAATCTGTTTTTAGCTGGAGACTGTAACCTGCTTCTGTTTCTACTATCTCTAAAGCACTATCACGATGGGCATAGTCGCTCATGAGTTCGATGATGCCATCTTCAATTAGTTCGCGATCTCCTTCGGAAAGTTTCCCCGAATTGTCGTCTTTTTCGTGCAGGTAGCCATATATTTCCTCAACAGATAGAGGTCGACCTTTGATATAAATAATTGCTTCGATTTTATTAGCTAATTTCATCTTCTTATCAAGTTGATTCTGGAATTAAATTTGACGATTAATTAAATGTTGAATTTTATGACGATTCTATTAAAGGGAAAAAGTGACCGACGGGACCATTCCCCGCACCGATATCTAAAGAATGCTCCAAAGCTTGAGTAAGATAAATTTTCGCCTCAACGACAGACGACCACAAATCTTTGCCCAGAGCTAAATTAGCGCAGATTGCAGCGGAGAGAGTGCAGCCTGTACCATTGGTGTTGTTGGTGGCTACAGTTTTTTGGAAAAGAGTTTTAACTTCCTTGCCGTCATACCAAATATCTATTCCCTGCTCTTGCCCTGCTAAACCGCCTCCCTTGGCTAAAACCGTTACACCTGCAGTTTCATAAATTGCGATCGCTGCCTGCTTTAGTTCTACTAGGTTGCGAATTCGTAATCCGCTGAGAATTTCCGCTTCATAGCGATTGGGAGTCACAATTGCAGCTTGAGGAATCAGCTGCTGACGTAAACAGGCGATCGCTTGATCATCAATTAGCTGTGCTCCTGTACGAGAAACCATTACAGGGTCAACTACTAGCTGCGACCAACTGTTCTGCTCGATTTGCTGAACAACTGTCTGAATAATGGCCGAATTTAACAACATTCCTGTTTTGACCGCCTGCACCTCTAAGTCTTGAGCAACTGCAGCTATCTGAGCTTCGATCAGAGATAAACTAATTTCACCTACCTGGGTAACGCCTAGGGTATTCTGCGCGGTAACGCAACAAACCACGCTGGCGCCGTGAACGCAGTGCATGGCAAAAGTCTTCAGATCTGCCTGAATTCCTGCTCCGCCAGCACTATCAGAACCAGCAATAGTTAAAGCTATTTTGACCAAGATATTTTTTTCCGTAAATTGCAAGAAACCAAAACATAAATCTCAGTTTAATTTCAAATCGGGCAATTTAGCCCAGGAAAAGTTACTTTTTAGCTAGTTTTTGGGAAAACGTCGACGCTGTAAAAAGTCAGGAATCTCAATTCTGCCCGCATCTTTACTGCCACCTCGACTGCGATCGGGTTGAGGCGCAGCTGAAATACTCTGAAAGACATTGTTAGACTCTGCCTGTGGTTCTTCCAGATCGAATTCTTCTGTCTCCCCATCAAATCCTGTGGCAATCACCGTGATTCTTACCTCACCTTCCATACTGTCATCAATCACAGCACCAAAGATAATATTTGCATCTTCGTCAACCACTTCGTAAATACTGTCAGCAGCAGCATTAACCTCATGAAGAGTTAGGTCATAACCCCCAGTAATGTTAATCACAACCCCCTTCGCACCATGAATTGACGCCTCTAATAAAGGAGAAGAAACAGCAGCCACAGCAGCCTCTCTTGCGCGGGATTTGCCCGATCCCAAACCAATACCCATCAGAGCCGAGCCAGCATCAGCCATAATTGCTCTCACGTCAGCAAAGTCAACGTTAATTAAACCAGGAATAGTAATAATGTCGGAAATACCCTGTACACCCTGGCGCAAGACGTCATCTGCCACTCCAAAAGCTTCTTGAACTGGAGTTTCAGGAGAAATAACTGATAGCAACTGATTGTTGGGAATGACGATCAGAGTATCGACTCGACTACGAAAAGCTTCAATTCCTTTTTCTGCCTGTTTAGTGCGTCGTCGTCCTTCAAAAGTAAAGGGTCTAGTCACAACACCAACGGTCAAACACCCCATTTCTTTCGCAACTTCTGCGGCGATGGGTGCTGCCCCCGTACCCGTACCGCCACCCATTCCAGCCGTAATAAAAACTAAGTCAGTGTTTTCTAGGGCATGAGCAATTTCATCTCTGGATTCTTCTGCGGCTTTCTGACCAATGGCAGGATTTCCTCCTGCACCCAAACCTCTGGTAATTTTTTGCCCGATTTGGAGCTTTTGAGGAGCCATTGCATTATCTAAAGCCTGAGCATCGGTGTTAATCGCCCAGAACTCAATGCCCGAAACTTGACTTTCAATCATGCGGTTGACTGCATTACAGCCCCCCCCTCCTACGCCCATTACTTTTATCTTAGCGACATTACTTGGCACGATCTTGTTACTCCTAATTTCTTCTTTGGGAACTTGGGAACTATTATTATTCTTGAAAGGTATTCCCATACTGCTACCTAATGAATTGTTGCCCAAAGCTGTGGGTAAATCAGAACGATTGTAGTTAATTTCATTATTAAAAGTATTTGCGTTTCTT
>JBCBEA010000483.1:0-3763 GCA_038529195.1 Cyanobacteria bacterium J06600_6 | reverse complement strand
GTCAGTTCGGGCAAGAAGACGATTTATATCGAGCGATCGCCTCCCCAATACGAATGGCTTTAATTGCTGTCTACTTTTGGGCGGGCTTTCATAAACTAAATACTGATTTTTTTGACCCACAATTTTCCTGCTCTAATTCCATGTTTTTGGGAATAGTCGAGGCTTTGACTTCTAAAATATTTGGAATTCCCACGTTTTTAGTTGTTCTGATAGTCTCTTTGATTTTTATTAAGAACGTTATTCCCCAAAGAATTATAAATCTAATCAAAAGCAACAAAAAGCTAATTTTCATAATCGCTGGTGCAGCTTTAGCTAGTTTAGCGATCGCTGGCAGCGCCCTACTATATTTGGATCTAACAGAATTAATCTTTCCTCTATTTGTCTTAAATACCTCAATCATGGTGCTTTTGTGGGAACTAGTTGGCGGGATAATGCTGTTTGTTCCTCGTTGGCAAGCAATTATGTTTTGCCTGTCAATATTCATGCATTTAGTCTTAGCCCCAATTGGCTTTGTCGATTTTGGAGCGCTAGCTTTTGCTCTCTGGCTTACTTTTATTCCTCATAATTATTATGGTTATTTAACGCAGAAAATCAACCTGCCTTTACTAAATATTAAGTTGAGTTCAACTACAGTTTATCTGGCTATAAATATTACTGTTGGCTTGCTGTCAGGAATATACAACCTAATTTATCAAGAGTTCAACTTCAAAGCGATCGCGGGTATTTTATTCGTTATTTCAGTTTTAATTGTTATCTGTCCTTTAATCAAACAATTACTCAACCACCCTCAATCTTGGCAAGGAGTAGCCGTAGCCGAGCGCCAGATGCCCAAATTTATGTATTTATTTATTGTCTTACTATCTCTATATGCAGCAACTTCCTACCTAGGATTACGAACTGCGGGAAATTTTTCTATGTTTAGCAATTTGCGTACTGAAGGAAAAACCAGCAACCATCTAATCTTAAATAGAAATCAACTCAAAATTTGGAACTACCAGGAAGATACGGTAAAAGTAATTGCAATAGACGACGATAAAGCCAAAGTAGGACATAAATATCGCCCCCTAAAAGACCATTACTTACCTTTAATAGAATTTAAAAAGTTAATCTACAAATGGACAAAGGCTGGATATACAGTACCCATCGATTTTGAATATCAAGATCGCCTATATAGTACGGATAATATTGTTAACGATCCAGTATGGCAAACACCACAGCGTAACTGGGAAATGATTCTGATGGACTTTCGCATCATTCAAGCCGATAATAACGAACCTAACTATTGTCGATGGTAGTTTTATAGACGGAAATGAGCAGCAGAGAAACGCAATTTTTACTATTTAAAAGATATTAAGAGTGATAATCAATCATCTATATAGATAATGCCAACTACCAGTAACCAATTACCAAATCCCCATCGTCGTCAATTTATTGTTGGTTGTTCAGAATTCATCCCTAATCAAGATTGGCGATCGCATAAACTGGGTCACTCCTTTTGGATTTCATGGGATTCAAACCTAAAAATAAGTCAGGCGACCGACCGAGATGGAACAGAATGGTTTTTGTTAGGTCTTGCAGTTGAAACTACTAAAAATATTGAACCTAAAAATATTATTCTTCAGCTATCTAGTTCAGAGGTAATCAACAGTTATGCTAGCTGGGCAGGCAGATGGTTATTGATTGGTCAAGGAGAAATACATCTAGATGCAAATGGCTTGTTAGGCTGTTTTTATGGTCGTAATTCCGCTGGAGATTTATGGCTATCTAGTAGTCCCGTTTTACTATCACAAATAATCTCAGCCACAGCTAAAAGCGATCGCAACTTAGTCTATGGAACAGGAATTTCTTGGTATACACCACCATATTCTGGCTATAAAGACATAACAAGACTGTTAGCCAGCCAGATACTCAGGTTTCCCACTGGGGAAATCATTCATCGCCCCTTAATGCCTAACATTGAAATACATCGCAGCGATGAAGCAACAATTTCTTTGGTTAAAAATGCTTTAATTACTGCACTGCAAAATCTTAGCCAGCAAGACCAGCCTTTGTGGTTAGGTTTAACTGGAGGATATGATTCTCGGTTGATGTTGGGAATTGCCAGTGAAGCCAAAATAAACCTGACAACCTTTACTAGAGTTGCAGGCAGAATGTCTCTTGCAGATCGTATTCTTCCCCCTAAACTAGCTAAAGAATGTCATATTTCCCATCTTTTCTTACACAAAAAAATGCCTAAAGAACAGCAGGCTAGAAGAGAATTAGTACGGCAACATGCAGGAAGTAACGTTTCGGCAGGAGATGCAGAACCCTATATTATGGGAGTTAGGGATAGCTTAACAGGAATTTCTTTTGGTGGACATGGTTTTGCTGCAGCCAGTGGATTTCATACCCTGTACCAGTTGCCTGCAACATTTAGTTCCCCCCGAGAGGGTGCAAAACAAATAGCAGGTTTATTTGATGAATCTTGGAAATCCTCCGCAGTTGAAGGTATGGAAAAATGGCTGAACTGGGTACAAAAACACTCTCAACCACACTTAGACTGGCGCGATCGCTTTTTCCTCGAACAGCGACAGGCGGGTTGGCTTAGTAGCAAAGAACAGGTCTACGACCTGTCTAATTTAACTCGATTTCCTATTCTTAATGCAGCCAGAACTTACGCCTTACTATTAAGCATTTCCCAATCAAAAAGAGAAAATTCACTCGTTCAGGTAGCAATCCTCAAACAATTAAATCCTAAACTACTCAAATATCCCTTTAACCCGCCAGATAATTATTTCAATATATGGTCACGACTGGCAAATAAAGCACGAAACCGTGTAAATTAAAGTCTGTTTTTGCCACTTTTTAAAGTCTTACTTTGCCATTTTCCACTTCAAACAGGGCTTTTTTTATGCCAAAATCAATCTAATCTCATCATTTTTAAAGTATTTGTTTGCCGAAATACAAAAATTAAAGTTTGATGTTGCCGAAAATATTTATGCTAGTAACCCTGTTATTTTCTTCATCCAACTGCTTCATAGGTGATAGACATAGCAGCTATTTGAGTCGTATCACTCAGTCGAACTTTTTCTCTGGAAGTAGTGGAAGATGTACTAAAGTTATTTCGACTAAGTTCTTCTGTATTGCTACTATTGATATCATCTAAAAGCAGATCGATTATTTCCGTAGACTTTTCTCCAACCGATACGGGTAGATCTCCTCTCGATTGATTTCTGGCAATAACTTGGAGACTTTGCAGGCTTTTTCTTAAGGGCGATTTACTAGCTACCACCAAGACTTCTGAGAGTCCAAAAGGTTCTTTTACTGTTATTTGCCAAAGATCGGAAGCTTTAGGAATTTCTAAAGTAGAATTAGCTTTAACGATAGTGGCATTCTCAGCAGCAGACCAACTATTGGGAAAGATAATATCAATTACTCCTTCAGGGTTAATTACCAATACGGTAATGTATAAATCTTCTACTTCGTTATTTTGTACTTGAAATTGAACTGCGGTATTAGCTGGTATTTGAGGAATACCATTTTGGTAATTTATCTCTGTAGTTGTCGAAATTTGACCCGTTAAAAGGTCTGTCTTGGTTGCAGATCGCGGTGTAAAGGTTTGTGCTGCTATAGTTTCGTTAGCACCAAGGATCTTGAGGGCAGCAGCTATATTTAAACGAGAAGAATCTGCATTTAGAGTTAGTTTGATTATCCTTGCAGCTAAAAGGGAGCGAAACTTGGGTTGAAGGCGAGTCAAAGCATCAGAAATAATTTCATTCGCCAT
>JBCBEA010000482.1:0-3768 GCA_038529195.1 Cyanobacteria bacterium J06600_6 | reverse complement strand
GGATGCCCCAAAGAATCTTGAATATCAACGTAGCTGACGCTAACGCTAGATTCGGCTTCTAAAGGATCAACATCAGCGTTGTCAGACTACCGAGAATTGCTAACTTTACTGATTTTGATCCTTTAGAAGCCGAATCTAGCGTTAGCGTCAGCTACGTTGATATTCAAGATTCTTTGGGGCATCCTGATGCGGTGATTATCCCTGGGACAAAAACTACTATTTCTGACCTCCTCGCCATGGAAAGAAGCGGAATGGCGGAACAGATTAGAAACTATGCAGCTGCGGGGGGAACAGTTCTCGGTATCTGTGGTGGATTCCAAATTTTAGGACAGCGCATTATTGATCCAGAAGGATTTGAAGGAGAGGCAGGAGAATACAATGGCTTAAATCTTTTGCCAATTACGACGATTCTCTCCCCGAATAAAGTTGCTCGTCAAAGACAGGTGATTTCTCAGTTTCCTCAGTCTGGACTGCCCGTAGACGGCTATGAAATACATCAAGGGCGGAGTCGAATCAGTCGTCGTTTGCGAGAAAATTCAGATGAATATCAGCCTATTTTTGACGACCCAGGTTTGGGTCTAGTTGATAAAAGCCAGTCTATTTGGGGTTGTTATGTTCATGGTCTGTTTGACAACGGTGCTTGGCGACGTTCATGGATTAATCAACTACGGAAGCAGAGGGGGATGGGGTCTCTCGCCACAGGTATTTCTAACTATCGCGACCAGAGAGAATCTACTCTGAATAATCTGGCAGACTTAGTTGAAAAAAATTTAGACTTAAAAGGGTTTTTGTCTAGCTATTATTAATGTTGATTTAGTAACTCTATGAGTATTAAGGTTTGTTTTTTACCTGACGATATCACTGTTGAAGCAGAAGCAGGAGAACCCGTTTTACAGGTGGCAGAAAGAGCGGGGGTGAGTATCGCCACAGGCTGTTTGATGGGTTCTTGCCATGCCTGTGAAGTTGAGCTAGATAGTGGTGAAGCTATCTGCGCCTGTATTAGCTCTATTCCTGGGGATAAGCCCCTATTGACCGTGAATATCTACGAGGATCCAACCTGGTAATTATTCATCATTGATCTCCGAGTCAATAAACTTTTTTAAGATCGGCAAATATTTTTCTGTGCCAAATTCAGGTAGATTGTTATGCCCTGCCTGTTCAAAGATCTCAATTTGCTTGGGTTGTGGAGCAGCAGCAAAGAGTTTATGTGCCATCAACACGGGAATTACCCGATCGCTCGTGCCATGTAAAATTAGAATTGGTGTTTGTAGAGAACCAATTTTATCGATTGAATCAAAACGCTGAGTCACAATCCAGCTGAGAGGAAATAGTTTGAATATGGGCGATAAGCCTGCCATTTCCTCAATTGAGGTAAAAGTTCCTTCAGTAATCAGTCCTCCCATTTCTGGTTGCTTAACCGCTAAGTCTAGTGCGATCGCACCACCCAAGGAATGTCCGTAAACAAATATCTTTTCTGGAGGCATTTTTCGCGTTTGGGTTAAATATTTCCACCCAGCTTCCGCATCCTCATAAACCCTCGCTTCATTAGGTGCTTTGAGACTGCTTTGACCATAACCTCGATAGTCAATTAGCAAAACAGATACTTCTAGCTGGTGAAAGATGGCAGCAATTTCGCCTAAATCACCAAGGTTGCTGGCGTTGCCATGAAAATACATTAGTGCGGGTGCAGAAGATTCGACCGCAGGAATCCACCAACCATGGACTTTATCTTCAGCTAGGTCTAGCCATACATCCTGATAATCTAAACCGTATTTTTGAGGAGTAGATTTAATTTGGCGATCGGGAAAAAATATTAGTCTACTCTGCCCCCAACGTAATAATAAACAGCCCAAAAGGTAAATGGTTGTCAAAATTATCGCCGAATTTAAAGCAAGTTTTTGCAACATTAATGGAGAGATAACTTTTCTCGATTTATTTTACAGCCTGATAGTTATGGTTATTTTATTTGGATTAGCTGCGTTCCTTACTACTCTGAACTTTTGAATTTAGATTAAGACCATCAATCTTCTACTAGTCAAATATACATAAGCAATTAACTTAATTTTTTCTTGCTGGCAATCACTTTTGCAGAAAAGCTAAATTTCCTAACTACAAATACCTACAGGCTTTTTATCAATTGTATATCTACCGAACTCAAACCTGGTTTGCATCGCATAAATATGCTTTTACTTTATTTTCTCAGCCTGGCTTTTCACATAAAACATACCTGAAGTATTTTATGCTGAGTTAAGTTAGGTTTAATTATAAAAATAGTTGATCTTTAAAACCTTTTTCTATTTATCACCTTAAAAACTTTTATTTAAACCAATCAAAACAACATGGAAGGAACACAATTTGAATTTAGCTACGCTGATAATGCAAGTCAACAGCAGATGATAGCTTTTGAGATGGCTGGGGAGCTGTGGTCACAATATTTAACCGATGACGTAACAATTAACGTTCATGTTGAAGTAACAAACCTACTTCCCGATAATGTAATCGGTGGCGCATTGCCTGGAATGAAGAAAGATGTCGAATATAAAAAAGTATATGAGGAATTATCTCAAGACATCACTACTGGGAATGATTGGTATGCCGTTGATAGTCTTTTAAACGAAAAAGAATTTTCTGCTCTTGTTAACGGAGAATCTGCTGATCAGCTAAAAAAAATGAAGCTGACGAATGCCAACTTAAAGGCATTAGATTTAATTAATGGCGATAAGGATAGACTAGATGGCTATATTTTAATGAGCGATCTCAGCGGACAAAGTAATGTTCAATGGGATTATGATGTGGCTCGTAACGGTGACATTGCCCAGAATAAGCTAGACTTTCTTTCCGTAGCAGTTCACGAAGTCGGTCATGTTTTAGGCTTTACCAGCAGTTTAGACGATGGAGACTGGCTTCATGTTATTACCGAAGCCCGAGACAAAGGTGAGGATGCGAAAGGTGACGATATGAAATTTTTCACTCCTCTAGATTTGTTTCGTTATTCAAGTAGAGGTCAGCACGAACTAACAATAGGCAGAGAATCTTATTTTTCAATCGATGGTGGACGCACAAATCTCGCTAATTTTTCTACAGGAGAATCTGACAGCTTCAATGGAGATGGTTATCAGGCAAGCCATTGGAAACATGACGGTGAAAATATTTTAGGAATTATGGATCCCGTCTTAAAATTAGGCGCGAGAAGGGATATTTCTAGCTTAGACATTCAAGCTATGGACGTAACTGGCTGGGATGTAGTTGATCCTGGACAGCTGGATTGGGAAGAAATGTATGCTGATGCTGAAGAGCGTGTAGAGGATGCTTACATGGGCGACCGAACCAAAGATGTTGAGAAAATGATTAAAGACCCCAACAACTACCATGGTCGTCGCAGTCGGTCTCGCAGCAGAGGTGGTTATCATCGTCAGGAAGGACTTTGGCAAAATATCAGGTTTCAAACCCTTGATAATTTGGATTTAACAGTTGAGGTTTCTCCTGGTATTGCTGGTACCAGGGTATTTGTGATTAGTAGTTCAGTCGATAGAACTACAGCGTTAGAAAACGATTTAGGAGACCAGGAGAGTGCTTCTAATTCAGTAGATTTTAGTGACCAATCTCTTTTGGTAACGACTACCGATGCAGTGGTGCTAGAAGTTGATTCTCAGATGGAATTTGTCAATCTAGAAAATGGTAACCTGCTGGAGAATCGCTGGATTCCAGAAAATGCTGCAATTTGGGATGTCTCAGTCTAGATCGTTGAGTCCAGTGACGATCATCTCG
>JBCBEA010000481.1:0-3785 GCA_038529195.1 Cyanobacteria bacterium J06600_6 | reverse complement strand
TCATGAATTTATGCATATGGCAGCAGAATGGGCAAATCCTCAAATTGAAGCCTTGCTGGGGGAATCTGGTAATACAGTTAATCCTCAGTTAGCTAAAGCTCAGGCAACTCACCATCATCATCATCATCACTAGATGAAGTTGTCGGTAATTTTCAGATTTTCAAATCTAACTTCAAAGCAGATAGTAGCTCAGATTAATTGCTCTACTATCTGCTTTTTTTTTAGAATCATATTTCTAGCAACCAATATAATCTTAGATTTATTAAAATTAGCGATCGCCAAAAGGCAAAACATGAGATTTTTAATCAGCAAATAGACAAAGTTTTGTGAACTGATTTATTAAGCAGTATTTCAACTTTCATCAAAACAGACGATCGCTCGAAAATAAGCCAAAACATCGTGATAATATCCTTTTCAGAGTGAATCGAACATCACTAGAAAATCCATTATTTGGATCATAGAATTTGCTGCAGGTAGAAAGTCAAGCATTGAGAGTGTTTACTCCTATCCTTCAGCTATATCAAGACTGATTTTATAGATATTTAGGAGAAAAACTTTGGGATTAAGGGTAGCCGTTGTCGGTTCAGGACCAGCAGGGTCATCAGCCGCAGAAGTTTTAGCCAAAGCAGGTATTGAAACTTATTTATTTGAGCGTAAGCTTGACAATGCCAAGCCTTGTGGCGGTGCAATTCCCCTGTGCATGGTAGATGAATTTGATTTGCCCCAAAAGATCATTGATCGGCAAGTCAAAAAAATGAAAATGATTTCTCCTTCTAACAGAGAAGTCAACATCGGCTCAACCCTAAAGAATGGCGAATACATTGGTATGTGTCGTCGCGAAGTTTTAGACGGTTTCTTACGCAATCGTGCAGCTGAGTTGGGCGCAAATTTAATTAACGGTACGGTTTATCAGCTAGATATACCCGATAGTGATAAAGACCCTTACACTCTTCACTATGCCGATCATTCCAGCGGTGCCGTCAAAGGGGAAATGAAAACTCTCAAGG
Source organism: Cyanobacteria bacterium J06600_6 (assembly GCA_038529195.1). Classification (GTDB taxonomy): domain Bacteria; phylum Cyanobacteriota; class Cyanobacteriia; order Cyanobacteriales; family Xenococcaceae; genus Waterburya. The sequence goes on along the minus strand of JBCBEA010000481.1, from coordinate 2,778 downwards.
TAGACCTTGTGATTGGTGCTGATGGCGCTAACTCTAGAATTGCCAAAGCTATTGATGCGGGTGATTACAACTATGCGATCGCTTTCCAAGAGCGTATCCGCCTGCCTGAGGATAAAATGGCATATTACGAAGATCTAGCGGAAATGTACGTTGGTGATGACGTTTCTACAGATTTTTATGCTTGGGTATTCCCCAAATTTGACCACGTAGCAGTGGGTACGGGAACGATGAAGGTCAACCAAGCTGACATCAAAAAGCTACAGGCTGGTATTCGCCAACGCGCAGCTAAAAGATTAGAAGGCGGAGAAATTATTAAGGTAGAGGCTCATCCTATTCCCGAACATCCTCGTCCACGCCCAATCAATGGCAGAGTTGTTTTGGTTGGTGATGCTCTTGGCACCGTAACCAAATCTTCCGGAGAAGGTATCTACTTCGCTGCTAAATCTGGTCGTATGTGTGCGGAAAAGATTGTTGAAGCTTCTCAAAATGGCTTAAAAGTTCCCACCGAGAAAGACCTTAAGGACTTTATGAAGCGTTGGAACAAGGAATACGGTGCGACTTACCTAGTACTAGATATTCTACAAAGAGTTTTCTACCGCAGTGATGCGACTCGCGAAGCCTTTGTCGAAATGTGCGACGATATCGACGTGCAAAAAATGACTTTCGATAGCTACCTCTATAAAACAGTAGTTCCTGCTAATCCCTTAGTTCAGATGAAGGTAACAGCAAAAACTCTTGGTAGTCTGTTGAGAGGAAATGCTTTAGCGCCCTAAGTAACTGATCGATAAACAGCTTAATATTTTTAACAGCATCAGATTCTACTCTTGATGCTGTTTTTTATGGGCATGATTGAATTTGAAAGTCTAATCGTGCTTTAATTCCAAACTAGAGGTTTTGGGCGTTCAATACCGTATCCTTGAGCAAAATCCACACCAATCTGCCTGAGTTTTTTTAAAATAGTTTGGTCTTCGACAAACTCGGCAATCGTCTTAATATTCATAATTTGACTGATGTGATTGAAGCACTCTACAGTGGCATAGTCAAGCTCGTCGTTAGCAATATTAGTAACAAAGCTACCGTCTATTTTTAGATAATCGATTGGTAAATTTTTGAGATAGGTGAGAGAACTCATCCCGCTACCAAAATCATCTAAAGCAATAGAACAGCCCAATTCCTTCAGTTGACTAATTAAAATATTTGCCTGTTCGAGATTAGTAATAGCTACAGTTTCAGTAATTTCAAAACAGATTGTTTTAGGGGGAATGGAGTAGCGGTCAAACTGCGATCGCAAAAAGTTGCCAAATTCCTGGTTGTTAATACTCGCACCAGAAAGATTGATTGTAAAAAGCTGGGAAGCGGAACTATATTCAGATTGACAATAAGCCTCATAACCAGCAAAAAAATTACTAATCACCCAGCGATCAATCGCTGGCATTAAACCATAGCGTTCGGCTGCGGGTAAGAATACTCCAGGAGAGATAATATTGCCTGAGGAGTCATTTAATCTGAGCAGTACCTCATAGTGAACGCCATCTCCTAGCTGTCGCTCTGAAGTTTGAAGAAATTCTTGAATCGGTACAATTTTCTGGATGTAAAGACGAAAATCATTTTTTTCTAGAGCACAGTTGATCTTTTCGATCCACTGTCTTTCTCCTTGCTGCTGGGCAAAAACTATATCTTGTTCGTCACATAGATGAACGCAGTTTCCTCCCTGTTGTTTTGCAACATAACAAGCTGCATCCGCATAGTTAAATAAGCTGTTTAGAGTTTCCGTTGTTGGTTTAATTGCAACCAAACCCATGCTCACCCCAATTCGAAAAACTTTATCTTGCCAGATAAAACGGAAGTCTTCGACTAACTGGCGTAGCTCATTTGCACATTCAAAAGCAACTTCAATCGGACACTGACGAAAAATAATGCCAAATTCATCTCCCCCGAGACGAGCAAAAATATCGGCACGGCGAATCCTCTTGCTGAGTAGATTTGTAACCTGGCACAGCAGCCGATCTCCTGCAGCATGACCACAGGTGTCGTTAATGATTTTAAATCGGTCTAAATCTAGATAACAAAATGCATACTGAGCCTGATGAAGCTGGACATCAGCGATCGCTTGAGCTGCAAATTCCTCAAATTTATGTCGATTATATAGTTTGGTTAGGGAATCGTGGCTTGCCTGCCAAGATAATTTGCGAGCCATTTTGCGAGCCTGGGTAACATCTCGAAAAACGGTAACTGTTCCCATTAATTTCTGCTGACGATTCATAATTGGCGAAGCCGATCCTTCTATCTCATAACAAATGCCGTTGCGAGCAACCAGATTATTTTTTTCTACTAACTTTGATACCTGATAGTGTCTAATGACTTGATCGATTAAATTAGAAGTCAGTCGATTGCCAGAGTGATCGAGCAGATAAAAAACTTCAGCAAACAATTTTCCCTTGGCTTCCTTTACTGACCAGCCAGTTAAAGACTCAGCGCTAGGATTAAGATACTGAACCCGACCATCCGCATCAGTAGTAATTACGCTATCGCCGATTGACTGTAGAGTAATCTGAGCTAATTCGTTGCCGATATACTGTTCTTCTTCTTCTTTTTCTTTACGGCTGGTAATATCTCGCGCAATCCAAATTACAGCAGAATCAGATATGGGAGAAATGTTAACGCTAAACCAAATAAGCGATGCAGCATACTCGCGCCGTTTGAGCAGTGAGTTATCTAGTTCTAAACTATATTCAAAATCGATTGTGGTTTTATTTACTAAAGCCTGCTCAATCGAAG
>JBCBEA010000480.1:0-3797 GCA_038529195.1 Cyanobacteria bacterium J06600_6 | reverse complement strand
ACTATTACTCAAACCAATCTCCCCGACGATTCAGTCGCAGCTATTCGCTATCTTGTTGAATTTGCTCCCTATGGCGAAGCAGCACAAAACAAATGGCAGGTAATTTGGGCAGGAGAGCAGTTTAAATGTCAACAAGGAAGAGGACATCAAGATTGGAGTGCCGATTTATGCCAATAATAGTAGAGTTGAGCGATAAATAAATTCATGACCAAATACATCATGTGGGGTAGCTATTGCGAAAATGCCCTCGAAAAACGTACTCCTCACCGTCAGGCACATTTAGATGGTTTAACTAGCCAAAAAGAACAGGGGATACTAGTTACCCTTGGTCCAACGAAAGATAATACCAAAGTCTTTGGTATCTATGAAGCAGAGTCAGAAACTACTGTCCGTGAGTTAGTGGAAGGCGATCCTTACTGGGAAAATGGCATCTGGACTGAGTTTGAAATTAAAGAATGGATTCAGGCATTTTAGACGCAACAATAGTGAACCCCTCTCAGAATAAACAGTTAATCAGAATTGGTGAGCAAGAATTAATTTTGTGATCGCCAAAGCTTATGGTATTTTTGTTCTAAATAACAATTTGCTCAGAAGCTATGTTGGTTCCAAGTTCTGTCAAAGTAGATGAACTTTATCAGGTCAAAATACAGGCAAAGCGAGCTTTGGATCTCTATGGTTGCGCTGTTTCGGCAGGCTTTCCTTCCCCCGCAGAAGATTATATTGAGGGCAAGCTGGATCTTAATCAGCATTTGATTCCCCATCCTCTGGCGACGTTTTTTGTCCGAGTCTCGGGAGATTCTATGTTAGGCGCGGGTATTCATTCAGGAGATTTATTAATTGTTGATCGCTCCCTCGAAGCCAGAGATGGAACCATAATTATTGCCGTCGTTAACGGCGAGCTACTCGTCAAGCGTTTGAATTATCGCAATCAGCAGCCTTATCTAGTAGCGGAAAATTCTGAATATGCCGAACTAGAAATTACCGAAGCGATGGAGTTTCAAATTTGGGGTGTAGTTACTAGCGTTATTCATCCTGTTTAAACAATATTGTGACCTATTCGGCGATCGCTAAATCGACTCAAAAATATGTGGCTCTGGTAGACTGTAACAATTTTTATGTTTCTTGTGAGCGGGTTTTTAATCCAAAACTCGAACATAAGCCTGTCGTCGTGCTTTCTAATAACGATGGTTGCGTTATTGCCAGATCTGCCGAAGCCAAAGCGTTAAAAATTGAGATGGGTGTCCCCGCCTTCAAAATTCAGCAGCAAATCCGGCAGCACAAGATTGAAGTCTACTCCTCTAACTATGCTTTATATGGTGACATATCTGCGAGAGTCATGTCGATACTTACGCTTTATAGTCCTGAAGTTGAAATCTATTCGATTGACGAAGCTTTTTTAGATCTATCCTGGCTGAATTACAATCAGCTTTATGGCTATGGTAAAACAATCGAAAAAACTATTAAAGCTTGGCTGGGTATTCCCGTATCTATCGGCATTGCTACCAGCAAGACTTTAGCTAAAATTGCTAGTCGTGTAGCTAAAAGAGAAGGAAGTGGCGTATCTGTTTTTCCTCAAGAAGAGAAGACCATAGATTCTACTCTACAAACTATGGAGATAGAAGACATTTGGGGTATTGGCAGGCAGCTTAGTAAGTGGCTGAGAGTTCGCTCTATCAATACAGCATTAGATCTGAAACAAACTCCTGAGTACGTTATTCAACCAAAGATGGGAATTTTGGGCATTAGGCTACTACGGGAATTAAACGGTACTGCTGCTATTCCCCTCGAACTCAGTCCCCAGCCGAAAAAAGCAACCTGCGTATCTAGATCTTTTCGTTATCCTGTGCAGACTCTAGCTCAAATGAAGCAGGCGATCTCAACCCATACGATTAGAGTTTGCGAAAAACTGAGAAAGCAGCAGCAAAACGCAACTGCACTTACAATCTTTATTCAAAGCAACCGTTTTAAACACAATTTCTACAGCAATTCTATTACTCTCGCTTTACCTACTGCTAGCAATTTAACTACAACTTTAATCAAAGCCGCAATTCAAGGTTTAGAGGTTATTTTTCGCTCAGAATACAGTTATAAAAAAGTGGGAGTGATTGCCCAGGGATTGACCTCAGAATTTATCGTCCAGGGCAATTTATTAGTTCAGAATCCGACTGCCAAACAGAAAAAATTAATGCGGACAATTGATCGCCTGAATGCAACTATGGGCAAAGACACCATCACATTTGCGATCGCCAAACTACAGCAGCCTGAAATCAAAAGGGAGAAAGTGAGTTTCCGCTATACTACCTGTTGGCACGAACTGCCGATAGTTAAAGCGAGCTGGTGCGACTAATTTATGATGACTATGATCGAAAATCCGATTCTCTTACCGATCCTGAGATTATTGGTCGGTGCACTAATTGGCAAAGACAACCTCAAGCTATTTGATACCCTCGACTGGCAAGACAATTCTAATTTTAAATATCCCGAATACTACCGCAGTCAGAACTTTCACGGGATTACAGGCGGTTATTTAAATGCGATCGCCCCAGTAACTTACGATGCGGTGACTCGTTTTGCTGCACCACCTAATGAAATAAAACAAAGGGAAAAGGCGATCGCCGCTATCAAACATCAGCCACAAAATATCCTCGATCTCGGCTGCGGTACGGGTAGTTCCACTCTAATGCTCAAACAGGCTTTTCCTGATGCAGAAGTAACAGGGTTAGATATTTCTCCCTACATGATAAAAATGGCAGAACATAAGGGGAAACAAGCTAACTTAAAGATATCCTGGCAGCAGGGATTAGCTGAAGCTACTAGCTTGGCTGACGAGTCATTCGATCTAATTTCAGTGGCATTTCTCTTTCATGAAACCCCTGTTGAAGTTTCTCAAGCAGTTTTACAAGAGTGCGATCGATTGCTAGCACCAGGAGGACAGATAATTATTCTTGATGGCAATCAGCAGCGACTACGCCATACTCCCTGGCTAATTAAACTGTTCCGCGAACCCTATTCCCAAGTTTATGCTGCGGGTTGGATCGACGACTGGTTAGAATCTGCGGGATTTATCGAGATTGAGACACAGCCCGTCGGTTGGGTTTCTCAATTAAGTACTGCTTTCAAAGCACAGTAAATAAATAAGCTAAAAAATATTACTTAAATCTAAAACAAATCCAGACAAAACATCTTCTCCCGATATGGTTTGAGGATTGCTTAAAACCTCTACCTGTTTTCCCAAACGGTATATTTCTACTGTTTTAGCTGATGGTTCGATTAACCAACCAAGCTGTACGCCGTTATCTAAATACTCCTGCATCTTGTCTTGCAAGTCTTCATATCTCTGATTCTTAATATCGCTGGGACTAACCAATTCAATTACAAAATCAGGGGTAAGGGGAGGAAAACCATCTTGCTGTGCTTGAGTAAGTTGATTCCATTTATTTAACCTAACCCAACTGACATCAGGACTTCTTCTCGCACCATTAGGCAAAACAAACACAGTAGAAGAATCAAAAGCTTCGCCTGTACCATCTTTATCTGTCCAATTCCCTACTTGCTGAGTCAAACGACGGTTTTTTCTACCTGCCTCGCCACCAGTAGGACTCATCGTAATTAATTCTCCATCCTTAGTTAATTCCATGCGTGCGCTTTGTTCGATGGATGCTAGTTGCTCGAACTGTTCGGGAGTTACCTTAAATCCTTTCGGTATGGCGATCGCTTCCATAATTCTCACTCGAATCTCTTTTATCTATTATAAATATGGTCATGTGATCACATTATTAAGAAGATTGCTTTTACAA
>JBCBEA010000479.1:0-3817 GCA_038529195.1 Cyanobacteria bacterium J06600_6 | reverse complement strand
TTCCCAACAGAGTCAGGGTTTCCGTTTCGGGCAAATTCAGTGAAGTGTTATTAATTGCGATGCCTTCGGCTAGCTTCGCAATCGCCCCTTGTTGTCCCATTTGATTAAACAACAAAGCATTAGGGTTGACGGTCAATAAAGTTAAGTTTTCTGAGGAATCAGATACGGCAGCAAAAGAACCAAGATCGCCAAACTGAATCTCATCAGCAGTGGTAGCGAAAAACGAACCATTAATATCTAAGGTTGCCCCCTCGCCAAAAATAATCCCATTGGGATTGAGTAAAAACAAAGTAGCGTTACCACTAACTCCCAAAGTACCGAAAATCTGAGAAGCATTATTGCCTGTTACCCGACTAAAGATATTAGCCACTCCAGGATCGGCAAAATAAACACTCTCTCCTTGACGAATGCTAAATTCTTGAAAACTGTGAAATAAGTTCTCTCCTGCCAGTTTCCCTCCCGTAATATTGCAACTATTAGCACAGCTATCGATTACGTCAGCATCTGTCGTTGAGTCGGGGATAATCTGAGCTTGAGCAGAATTAATCGCCATCAGACAGTAAAAGGAAACAATTACACTACTAACCAAAGAAACCTGCTTAATAGCCATCAAACTCAATTAAATTAGATTCTTACGCTTAGTATGCCCATTTATAGCCGTACAACATTAAATTAGGACAAGTTAATTGATCTGTTCGTCCTTAAAGGGATACCGCTTCGCATATAAGGATGAGGGATGAACCTGCCAAATAAGTTATATGGCTATATCTAAGTACCTTGGCTAAATTAAATATAAGATAGAAAGCCTACATGCGGCTAAAGCCTTTGTCTGCTTCCCCTGCACCCTCTGCCTCCTCTGCTTCTCCCTAATCTTTAACTTAATTACGCCTAGTTATTTATTAGTCAATCAGCTCTCACTTTTCTTTCCCTAATTTAACTTTTGAATGTTGTGTGTAAGCAAAATTACAAATTAAATCCTGTGCAATTCTCAAATACAATTTAATTCTTAAAATTATTTTTTAAACAGTAAATAAAATATATTTTTTGTTCATAATACTTTATATACTATTATGACTACCGATCAGCTTTAAATAGTGGCAAGATAGAAGTATATTGGCTCGCGATCTAACTTTGAGACTGCTAATTGAGTCAAGAAAAATATTATTAAGAACTCACTCTATCTAGCGAAAAATCTTAATAATAGACTCAGTTTGTAGCCAAATGCGATCGCGATTTTGGGTGTGAATGAGGTTGAGTGGTAATGTTGAAAATTAGAAGTGCGGTCTATCAAGTAGCGCCTATTATTGCTGCTTTGATGTTGTTAGCCTCAAGTTCTGAAGCTAGCACAGTCGTAAAAAATAAAGCCGATAGCTTAAATGAGCAAAATCAAAGTAACTCAAATAATATTAATCGTCAAGTAGATCTGTTTGATTATTTAGATAACGTAAAATTATCAAAAGACGGCGATCTAAATTCGATTCTTCAGACAAATAGCGTAGAGCAATTAAAAGATATTAACCCAACAGATTGGTCTTATCAGGCTCTTCAAAATTTAATTGAACGTTATGGCTGCATTAGCGGTTTTGAAGATAATACTTTTCGGGGTAGAGAAAATATTACTCGTAGTGAGTTTGCAGCAGGTTTAAATTCTTGCCTCAATAGTCTTGAAAAAATAATTTCCCAAAACAAAAGTGCACCGCAGGCTGATATTGATACAGTTTTGCGTTTGATGCAGGAGTTTCAGTCGGAATTAGCCATTATCCAGGGGCGGACAGATGGCTCACAGGCAAGATTGCTGGATTTGGAAGCAACTCAGTTTTCGAGTACTACCAAGCTACAGGGAGAGGTTATTTTTGGTTTGAATAGCGTCTTATCTGACGATCGCGCCAGTACTGTTTTGGGGAATCGCACCAGACTAGAGCTAAAAAGCAGTTTTCAGGGAGATGATTTGTTATTTACCAGATTATCTCAGGGAAACTTTTCTGGCTTTGCTGATGAGACTGGTACTTTTCAAGGTAGTTTGGCTTTTGCCGAAGCTGACGACTCAGATTTTCGCCTCGATGCTTTGCACTATTCGTTTGGGATCGGTGATAGTTTAGGACTAATTATTGGTGCAGCAGGATTAGAAGCAGATGATATTGCCCCGACAATTAATTCTCTAGATGGAGACGGTGGGTCTGGTGCTGTTTCTCGGTTTGGAACCAGAAATCCTCTGTACTACCCCCCAGGTGATGCGGGAATTGGTATTAATCATCGTCCTAGTGAGGGAATTAAACTCAGTGCAGGATACGTTGCCTCTCCTGCTGGCAATCCTAATACGGGTAGCGGTTTATTTAACGGTCCTTATAGTGCCTTGGGTCAGATTACTGTTGAACCATTTGAAAGTTTGAGTCTAGCTGCCACATATATTCATAGCTACAATCAGACGGATACGGAAACAGGCACGAGTCGTGCTAATTTTCAATCCCAGACAGAATCGGATTTTGGGGAGTCTATTCCTTCCGTCAGTAACTCCTACGGCTTAGAATTATCCTGGGCAATTAGCGATCGCCTGATTATCGGCGGTTGGGGTGGATTAAGTAAGGTAAGCAATCTGAGTACTCCAAATGAAAATATTGATCGGGGAACTCAAGATATCTGGAACTGGGCAGCAACTCTGGCTGTTCCCGATCTAGGCAGAGAAGGTAGTTTGGCAGGAATTGTGGTTGGAAGCGAACCGAAAGTCACAAACTCGACAATCGATAACCTCGAAGCAGATCCAGAACAGTCTTTACACTTGGAAGCCTTTTATCAGTATCAGGTAAACGATAATATTGCCATTACCCCCGGCGTGATCTGGATTACCGAACCCGATAGCAGCATGGAGGATAACGACGACCTGGTGATTGGAACAGTCAGGACAACCTTTAGTTTTTGAGCTTAGCTAATTAATTCCCTGGTGTAGTTACTAAAATTGCTCAGGGCTATCAGCCATCAGCTTTTTAAAATGCGATCGCTGAATGTTTAATGTTAAATGTCGAATGTTAAATGTTAATCTGGCGGGAATTAATTTAAATAGTTAAATACCAATGCCTTTTTATTTTTCCCTGGCTGAATTAACCACAATTCTTCAGCCTAATTTATTACAAACCAGTGATGCAAATTTAGATATCTCCGTATTGGGAATTACCACCGATACTCGTAGTATTAAGCCTCAAGAACTTTTTGTGGCTTTAGTTGGCGAAAATTTTGATGGGCATAATTTTGTTGCCCAGGCTTTAGAGGGTGGCGCGATCGCCGTAATTGTGGATCGTCAAATTGAATCTTGTAATGTTCCCCAATTTATTGTTAAAGACACTTTGGAAGCATATCAGCAGATTGCTCGCTGGTGGCGCGATCGCTTTGAGATTCCTGTGATTGGCATTACGGGGTCGGTTGGTAAAACCAGTACCAAGGAATTAGTTTCGGCTGTCTTGGGTACTCAGGGAAAAGTATTAAAAACAGAGGCAAACTTTAATAATGAAATTGGCGTTCCCAAAACTCTTCTGCAAATTACTTCAGAACACAGTTACGCCGTGATTGAAATGGCAATGCGGGGAACGGGAGAAATCGCCCTGCTGACAGAGATTGTGCGCCCGACGATCGGCGTGATTACCAACGTTGGTACGGCTCATATTGGACGCTTAGGTTCGAGAGAAGCGATCGCCCAGGCTAAATGCGAACTCTTGGCACAAATGCCCGCAACGAGCATCGCTGTACTTAATCACGATAACGATCTGCTACTTAAAACTGCAGAAAAAGTTTGGCAAGGTAAGACAATTACTTATGGCTTAACGGG
>JBCBEA010000478.1:0-3825 GCA_038529195.1 Cyanobacteria bacterium J06600_6 | reverse complement strand
CTATTTAGATATTTGCGTTTACAATAAGCTCTGATAATCTACCTGACTGTCAAAATATCGAAATAGTTTCATTATCAAAATGACAGTAAGTGGTTGAGGATGATTAAGATACATTAAACGGCAGGTCTAAAAAAATTATGCGAATTAATATTATTCCCTTTTCCTTTGAAATAGATTCAATTAGTCTTGCTGGCAGCTGTATTTGGTCACTTGCTCTTTATATCGGTCTAGACTCTAGTAAAGTTTGGATTAGCAGCCAAATAGAACGGTGGTTTAACTTTGCCGAAGGTTGGCTCTATACTTCTGACGAGGAATTTGAAGAGACTCGCCCTGCTAGAGAAGCACAAAATGCTTTTTATGCCTCGGTGTTTAGTATTGTTCCTTTTTTGATCGCAGGGGCTATCACTAACTGGATCACAGATATTAGTTTTGGTGGCAGTAGCTGGGCGATCGCTTTAGGACTGATGACCTGTGCGATTTGCAGCCTTTTTGCTCTGGCAAATCAAGATTACGATAATGATGAGGACTGAAATGAGTACTGATCGCTAACTATTGATTAGAGATTGTAAATTTAGCCCCCATCGGCGGGTTGGTTTATTCGTAGAGCCAGGATTTTCTGACGGGTTCCCAATCTACTAATTCTGCTGAGTCGAACCAGAGATCTACCTCTGATTTAGCTGTCTCAGGAGCATCAGAACCATGAATTAGGTTACGTCCGATACTTACCCCAAGATCGCCACGAATCGAGCCAGGAGCAGCAGAAACAGGATTAGTAGCACCAATAATATTTCTGGCAGCAGCAATCACGTCCTCTCCTTCCCAAACCATCGCAATTACAGGAGCAGAGATAATAAAATCAACTAGACCACTGAAAAAAGGTCTTTCTTTGTGAACTGCGTAGTGCTTTTCAGCTAGCTCGCGACTAACCTGCATCATTTTCATGCCGACTAGAGTAAAACCTTTGGATTCAAAACGATGGATAATATCTCCTGTTAAATGACGCTGCACGCCATCAGGCTTGATCATGATAAAAGTGCGTTCCATAATCTCCTCAATAATTATTTACAAAATGTCACAAGCTTTAGAGTAACCTAGATTGCTACTGTTTCAACTTTTGATTTAGCTGTATTTTCTGGCTGAGGTTTATTGATTTGCTTCGCGATAACGCTCTAGTGCCAAATTAATTAAACGATCGCACAGTTGAGGAAAAGGAACGCCACTATGTGACCAAAGCTGAGGATACATGCTGGTAGAGGTAAAGCCTGGCAGAGTATTGATTTCGTTGATAAAAATTTCGTCAGTCTCCTCAACATAAAAGAAATCTACCCGTGATAGTCCTGCTGCATCGACAGCCATAAAAGCCTTGATTGCCATTTCACGAATGCGATCGCTCACGGACAGAGGCAAATCAGCGGGAATATGTAGCTGGGCTGCACCTTCGGTATATTTGGTTTCATAGTCGTAAAAGTCACTGTCAAAGGTAATCTCGCCGACTACCGAAACTTGTGGGCGATCATTGCCCAGCACTGCACACTCAACTTCTCGTGCTGTTACTCCTGCTTCGACAACTATACGGCGATCGTAGCTAGCAGCATTGTCCAACGCCTCTTCTAATTCTTGGCGTGATCGTACTTTGGCAATTCCTACGGATGAGCCGAGATTTGCGGGTTTGACAAAGCAAGGGTAGTCCAACTTAGCTTCAATATCGTCGCAGAGTTTGGGAAAGATACAGGGACTAGAGTAGACCTGAGATCTATTTACGGCTACATAATCTACCTGGGGTAAACCTGCTTGGGTAAACGCCATTTTCATCGCAATTTTATCCATACCCAAAGCCGATCCTAATACTCCTGAACCGACAAAAGGAACGTTCATTAGGCTCAATAATCCTTGAACCGTGCCGTCTTCGCCATTAGGACCATGGAGAATGGGAAACCAAACGTCAATTTCCGAATAACCGCCTTGTCCGACGGAAGAGAGGGAAGAGAAGCCTGTAGCAGTTAACTGACTAGAACGATCTTCAGTACCGTTAGCTTCTGCATCTTTTAAAAGTAAAGGCTCACCTGAAGTTAAAACCTGCTGGGCTAATTTGCTTGGCTGCCATGTTCCACTCTTGTCAATGTAAACGGGCAAGATATCATACTTACTCTGATTTTCCCCTTCTGCCAGTGCGGAGGCGATCGCTTTGGCGGAAGTGATGGAAACTTCGTGTTCTCCTGAGCAGCCACCGAATAATAACCCTACTTTTTGCTTAACCATGTCAAATCCCCCAAAATCTCACCAGTAATGCTACATCATCTTTATCGTTGTTGGTGAAAATCAAAGAAGGAGGCAGGAGGTGTAAAGACTCGAAGAGACAAGACATGCCGTCTTGGTGTGCGTTCCCTAGCGCCTTAAAACGAACGGCGCATTCGCGCTAGCGTCATGCAAAGTATGACTTTGAGCCGATAGGCTCTGTGGGTCGCACCGCTTGTCTGTACAGAAGATTATAATTCTCGACTGCCTTAATATATTTGAACAATTCCCGTAATGTTATCTTCTCCATATCCCTGTTTGATCGCCTTAGCATAGAGCTTTTGGGTGGCTGAAAGCAAAGGTAGCTTTGTTTGCTTCTCTTCTGTTGTAGCGATCGCATAATTTAGATCTTTATTAGCTAAAGCGATCGGAAATAGAGGCGCAAACTTTTCTGCATCCATTGCCCTAGCTGCCATTGCTGCTGCGGGACTACATACAGGAGTCGAGGCAATAATTTCTAAAGCTTGAGCCAAATCGATTTTAGACTGGCGCATCATAGCAATTAATTCACCCATCGCCGTTACCTGAATCGCAAATAGAGAGTTAACAGCTAATTTGATTGCCATGCCCTTACCTATTTCTCCTGCATAATTAACTTTGCTGCCCATTGCCTGCAAGATAGGCTTTGCCTGCTCAAAAACTATCGGCTCTCCACCTACAAAGTAGATTAGCTGGGCTGCTTCTGCTTGCGGTCTTGTTCCCGCTACGGGTGCATCGATAAAGCTAATTCTCTGCTGTTGAAACTGCTTATTTAACTCTTTAATCCAGGACACGGTTAAAGTAGAACTTTCAATGGCGATCGCTTTTTGCTGCATACCCAGTAAAGCGCCATTTTCTCCTAGCCAGATTGCTTTAGATGCTTCATTATCCCGTACCATACTGATGACATATTCAGCTTCTTCTGCTGCGCTGCGAGGAGTATGAGCAATCTCTGCTCCTGCCTGTACGATCGGTTTAGTCTTTTCTAAACTACGATTCCAAACTATTACTTCGTGTCCTGCATTAATTAGGGATATTGCCATTCGCGATCCCATTACACCCATACCTAAAACCGTTACTTTTGCCATAATCTGACTCTCTTAATTTCTATTCAGCTAAATCATAAAAGATGTAGATAGTACAGTAAATACATTTCTATTCATAGCTGTCATGTAAAATTTGCACTAATAAAACTAGGCTAATCTGATGGATCTTGAGGTCTTAAAAATATTTTTGGAAGTCATGCGCGTCGGCAGTTTCTCAGCGGTAGCGAAAGAACGAAATATCGATCCATCTTCGGTTTCTCGTACTATCTCAGGCTTAGAAAAAGAGCTAAACACTAGACTGTTTCAAAGAACTACTAGAAAGTTGTCGCCGACGGAAGCGGGTATTTTATATAGCGATCGCATTGCTCCGTTAATTGAAGAAATGGAGCGCGCCAAAGAATCGATTACAGCATCAAAACAGCCCCAGGGAACTCTCAAAGTAACGGCTTCCGTCGGCGACAACTTTCTAGTAGTTCTTTGAAACAGTCTAGTGTTTAGCTCTTTT
>JBCBEA010000477.1:0-3828 GCA_038529195.1 Cyanobacteria bacterium J06600_6 | reverse complement strand
GATCGCGTCAGCAGCAAAATCGTTCAGTCGAAAGCCAAGTTTGCGAGAGGCAAAATCGAACAGCTAATCGAACCTTCGACCCACCGTATTCGACCTAGCTGTATCGTGGCGGATAAATGTGGTGGCTGTCAGTGGCAGCACGTCGATCTCGACTATCAGAGGCAGGCAAAACAGCAGCAGGTAATTCAAGCTTTTGAGCGTATTGGCGGATTTGACAATGTAGTAGTCAAGCCAATCATTTATACCGATAATTCTCTCAACTATCGTAATAAATCTACCTATCCCTTGGGCAGATCGATTACGGGACAGGTGCAGGCTGGTTACTATCGCCAGGGTAGTCATAAGCTAATTAATCTTAACCAGTGTCCTGTTCAGGATGAACGTCTTCACCCTTTATTAAGGGAAGTAAAACAAGACATTCAAGAGATGGGCTGGTCAATCTACAATGAAATCACTCATCAAGGTAAATTAAGACATTTATCGCTCCGAATTGGTCAGAATACGGGAGAAATTCTACTAACTCTCGTCACCACCGATCCTAATCTGGCGGGAATTGAGTCTAAGGCACAATCTTGGCTAGAAAAATATCCAGGGTTGGTGGGAGTCTGTCTTAATATCAATCGCGATCGCACAAACGCAATTCTGGGTAAAACTACTCATACAATTCTCGGTAAACCTTACCTGCGGGAAATTTTTGCGGGGGTCGAACTTCATATAGGTGCGGATACCTTTTTTCAAATTAACACTGGTGCAGCAGAGTTATTGTCGGCAGTAATTACTCAACAGCTTAATTTGACAGGTACAGAGACCATCGTTGACGCTTACTGTGGAATTGGAACTTTTAGTCTACCCTTGGCGCGTCTAGTTAAGCGGGTGATTGGGATCGAGATCAACGCGAACTCAATTGAGCAGGCAAAAAGAAACGCTGCCTTTAATCAAATCGCAAATGCCGATTTTTATGTTGGGAAAGTCAAAGACTGTCTTCAACAGATCGAACTAAAACCCGATATTTTGCTATTAGACCCTCCTCGTAAAGGCTGCGATACCAAAGTGATCAATACTATTCTCGAACTTAAACCACCTCAGATTGCCTATATTAGCTGTAAGCCTGCTACCCTGGCGCGGGATCTGCGTGAGCTGTGTGCATCTGGAGCATATCAACTAGTTGAGATTCAGCCCGCCGACTTTTTTCCGCAAACAACTCATGTTGAGTGCTGTGCTTTGCTACGTAGGGCTTGAGCAGCAACACACATCAGATTTTAGTTATAAAGTTTAGTATAATGTATGTGTAAAGCCGAATATTATTCTGAACCCATAGAAAAGTTATTTGGTTTTGATTGGGAAATCACCTATTAAACAAGTATACGTATGACTAAGACTAAACTGCGATCGCGCTATCTTTAGCAACAGAAATCAGTTTATTCTCGACTACTTAGTGCCGATTAAATTAACCATTGATACGGCACAGATCCTAGAGTTCAACTAGAGGTATATATTAAGTGATTGCCATACCTATTCCTTGGAATAGAAGCAAGTGGAGTACCATGAGCTTCACTTCAACACTCTATCTTTGTCCTGTTCTCGATTTGCTCTTAGTGAGCGTACCTCCAGAATGGCAGGCAGAAGTAAGATTAGGACTACAAGAAGCTTTGGTGAATGCAGCCAAGCACGGAAATAAGCTAGATCCAGCTAAAACCATTATTGTGCGGTTTTCCGCTACTAGTAGCGAATACTCCTGGATTATTGTCGATCAGGGTCAGGGTTTTACATCCAGAACTGAAAGCTTTAAATCTAGAATTTCTCCCCGCCAAATGCTGCCTGTAGATGAATCAGAGAACGGCAGAGGCTTTTCTATCCTACATGAGATCTTTGACGGGGTTCACTGGAATCGGGACGGCACTCAGCTAACTCTCTCTAAGGCAGTAATTAATACCAAAGAAAGAGAGCCTTCTATATGTTGAGAAGTAATTATGTCCCAAACTGAGGTTATATAGCGATCGAAGTTTGATATACTAATTAGGCGTTATACGCACGGCGACATAGCCAAGTGGTAAGGCCGTGGATTGCAAATCCATTATCCCCCAGTTCGAATCTGGGTGTCGCCTTGGAAAATTAAACCTTAATAATAGACAGTCAATGGCTTTCAGCAGCTGGCAAAGATAGAAATTGTCTAGCTAGCGATCGCTGGTCTTATCATTTAAGTCCAATATAAAATTTGAGCTTGAGGAAATTTTTCCTCTATCTGAGCTGCAATAAAATCCTTTAATTCTGCCATCGTTTCTTTCGGGTAGACATATTTGACGCCCCCAAATTTATTGCGCTTCTGACTACGGTTAGACTCTTCTAGATCTAATTTACTGTTGGGATACCATGTCTGCAATATTTCTTTCGACTTGGGAGTAAAGCGATGGGTAATCAGCTCAAAGGTCAGATCGCAATCGCAGTCAAGATCTAAAGTTTGCGCCATTAGCTCAAATAAATTGTTGTAGTGCTGTTGCCAATCGGCAATTTCCATAATTGGTGCGAGAACAATCCCGATCGGATAGCCAGCAAATGCTAGCTTACGCAGTCCCTGTAATCTCTGGGATACAGTTGCCGTACCTCCTTCCAGCGAGCGACTGACAGGATCTGCATTAACGCTGGTACGACAGCGAGTGTGACCATTGTGAGGCAAATTTAATAGCTCATCTACACTGTCAAACTTGCTTACCCACCGCAAATACGCTGTGTTCCGCGTCCCGAAATAGCGAATACATTCAGCCAAACTGCCAGTTAGATGCTCGATGCCTAAAGGATCTGTATAGCAGCTAACCTCATAAGTCGTATCCTGCCCTTCTCGTTCGTAATTACTCAAATTTGCTAATATCTCTGGCAGATTAGCATAAGCTTTGACCACAGGTACGCCAGATAAGCTACCTGCCAAATAACAATACTGACAGTGGGCGGGACAACCTTGAGCCAAATGAAACTGCCAGTCGGCAGAAGGAGGAATTGGCGTTAATTTAAGCTGACTCGGAGGTGCATTGACGATAGCTAAAGTATTTTTGGCGATCGCATAGGTTTCTCTGGCATCTTTTCCCCGCAACCCCGTAATCCGATTTTGAGATAGCTGCTGCACAGGAATATTAAATGACTCGACTCGCTCGACAATCTTTCGTCCCCACTCCAGCTCATAAGCAGCAGGAGTTATTAATACCTGCTTTGGTAGCCATAATTTAGTTTTAGTTAATGGTGAAACTTGAGGTTTAGCAGAGGCGGAAACCATAGTCATAATTACGTGAAAAATCTCATCTAAATCAAAATTAGAAATAAAATCAGTCGATATTAGAAATAAAATCAGTCGATCTGTACCAACTAAAGATAGAGATCCAATAATTTGGCAGCTAGATTTATTTAATTTTCAAACATCTTCTCAAAAAATCTTTCTATCATAAAAATTTATTCGTAGGCTATAAAGACCGCTTGCTATGGCGAAAATTGAAGAGTTAAGAAGGCAATATTTAGAGTTAGTCAATCAAGAATTACCCGAGCAGGCAAAAAGCAGAGACTTTCCTGTCAGGTTCAATCATTGCTTTGCCCGCATTATTTTGGATAATCTATTCCAGTGCTGCTGGTATGAGAAGATAGATCGTCGCCAGGGAGCAGCCTATAAACAACTGTCAGAGGAAGAGTTACAAAAAGCGATCGCTCTGGCTGAAAGCATAATTAATAGTCGCGATCGCTATCTTCAAGAATTAAATCAAAACAGCTTACGCTGGCGAGGCAAATTTGACTAGTTTTGGTCGGTCTTAGCCTGTTTTAAAAAACTATTTATGCTACAGATCGATA
>JBCBEA010000476.1:0-3833 GCA_038529195.1 Cyanobacteria bacterium J06600_6 | reverse complement strand
TTCATATTGATGATCGAGATCTGTATCGGCAACACACAGACTTTTACCCGTTTCGACAACTGTTCCCGTCAGACTGCCATGAAGATTAAAAGAATTGTGCTGCAAAGATATTTCAATGTTACTGGCAACCACTTTGTATTGCTGGCGATCGCAACAGGTGACTACCGACCATTCGACTCCAATTAAACGACTGACTGCTTGAGTGATTTCATGGAGATAGCTATCTAAATCTCGTTCGCGGTAGCTGAGAGAGGCAAGAGTGTCTAGGAGAGTTTGACCCTGATTTCCAGAAGGCTGTGGCATTGGCGTAGGTGAATCGACCATTACAGTAGCTAAAAATAAACAACTTCAGTCTCTTTTATCAAAAGCAGTCTGATTCTCATCATAGATTGTTAGCAAAAAACTGGATCGGCAATCAAATATTGTCTAGAAACGAGCAAACTAGGACTTAATCTATTGCAATGTTTGACTAGCATCTTCGATGCGGATTATGGAAGAATAAACTTTAGGTCTTACTGCTTACTGTGTGCATCAAGATAAACCCCTTTAAGTTGAGTAAGGCTATTAAATCCACCTCAATATCTGTTTACACCTACGAAATTGACCATGACGACTTACTATTACGTTGCTGCTAGCCAAAAGTTTTTATTAGAAGATGAACCTTTTGAAGAGGTAATAGAAGAGAGAATTCGTAACTATAAAGAGAGAGAACAAGAAATCGACTTTTGGTTTATTAAACAGCCTGCTTTTCTCGAAGCGCCTGAGATGAGCGATATGAAGGCAAAAATACCCCAACCTTCGGCAGCCGTAGTTACCACAAATAAACAGCTGGCTACCTGGTTAAAGCTGAGACTGGAGTATGTGCTGACCGGAGAATTTGATGCTCCTTCGAAAACTATCCCTGAGCCTTTTAAAGCTCTAGAAACGGTGTAGCTAGCTATTTCTGTAGTTTAAGTAAAATCTCCTGTACTTTTTGGTAAAAAGTATCTCGGCGACCGTAATACGAGGTTAGCTGATTGTAACGATCGCCACTCAGATTATTTCGCTCCACAATTTGCAGTGTCTGATTACAATAACGCTCTGTCAGCTGACGCACCTGTGGTTCTAATTCGGCAAAAGTTTCTTGGCGATCGCAGACAATATCTCCTGGCGGACGATCAATGATTTTCTTGACTTCTTGATATATCTCTCTACGAAGCATCTCAACTTCAAAAGCAGCCTTGGCATAATTATTGGTCTCTTCTGGGCTAACTTCTTGAGCCGTCGCCAAAGTTGAGAAAGAAACCGTTAAGAACTGCTCTCGACTATCGATTGACGAGACTGATATTTGAGGAGCAAACCCCAGCATAATACCGAAAGATGCCAGAATGCTGCTACTAATAACGCGGACACATAGTTCGTTTAATTTGGGAAAAGCCAGATCGACGTTTAACATCATCAATAATAATTATGGGGAGCGAACGGATTACTATCTACATGGAGTTGATTTAGTGGAGATAAGTTCCTGTTTTAGCTTTATTTAGCGAAAAATTCACTCTTTTTGCGGTAAAGAATTGATTGGCAATTGCCATCAATCTGTTTTAACTTAGATCGGTGTCGATTAACTCCACAAGAATCAGACTGATAATGACATCGTAATTGAGAATAAATATTATGCAGGATTGGTCTGAAGTTTATGAGCTAGGAGACACTTACCGCCAACAGCAACAGTGGCAGTCTGCAGCGATCGCTTTTCAACGAGCAATTGAGCTAAGACCTGATTTTTTTTGGTCGTATCATCATTTAGGAGATGTCTATACTCATTTGCAACAGTGGCAGCCAGCAGAAATCGCCTATAGCAAAGCAGTTCAGCTCAATCCCCAGTTTTTTTGGTCATGGCACAATTTGGGCGATGTCTTAACTAAATCTCAGCAGTGGCAGTCAGCAGCAATCGCTTATAAGAAAGCAGTTCAGCTCGATCCACAGTTTTTTTGGTCATGGCATAATCTGGGCGATGTTCAGACAAAATTACAGCAGTGGCAGCAGGCAATCTCTAGCTATTTTCAGGGTATTTTCCTCCAGCCAGAGCATGAACTTTCTTATCAAAAGCTAGGTAATGCTTTTAAGCAACAGGGAAATCTGATTAAAACTATCAAATACTATCGCCAAATAATTCAAGCTCCTCCCTCCAACTCAATTTTTGAACGCTTACAAACTCAACCACAAAAGTTAGGAGAAGCAATTCAGCGTCTTACCAAACATCATCAAATTCAGGGAGCAATCGCAGTTTGCTACATGGTGTTAGAGCTTCAACCCACCAATCTTGAGGTGCTTGACTCTCTTTCCAGTCTACTGCATAAAAATCGACAGTTAGAACAAGCGATCGCTACTAGTCAACAAAGATTAAATGAGCGCTCGACTAGTTCATTGCTAATTCAACCAGCAGCGAGTTTGCTCTCTTCGCCAGTATCTATCACGGGGCGAATTGCGATCAAAACAGATAAAGCAGTTACTCCCGAGCAGCTTAATGACTTATGTACGGCAGTGGGTTGGCAAAGCCGTCCTGCCCACAAATTAGCACAAGCCATTAGCTCTAGCTTTAGATATATCTCTGCCTGGCACATAGATCGGGAACAGCGACTAGTTGGCTTCGCCAGAGCAGTTAGCGATGGAGTCTATCAGGCAACTCTGTTGGATATCGCCGTACATCCAGACTTTCAGGGACGGGGTTTGGGCAAAACTCTGGTTGAAACCCTTACCCAGCAGCTTCACGTAGCGAAAATTGCTGACATTACCCTCTTTGCTAGTCCTCACGTTGCTGACTTTTATCATCAGCTAGGATTTATTTCTCAACCTCATAATCTGCAATGGATGCTTTGGTGTCCATCTAGCGAAATAAACTAATCAAATACTTGAACTAAAATTAAAGGCGATCGCTCTAAGTGCGAATAGACGGAATTATCGGATCTGAGATTTTTAATTCCACATTTTCAGAATTACAGGCAATTGGTATTTCAAGAGTGTTACGTGGCAAATAAGCCCTCTCTCAATTCTTAAAGTTGACGTAGTTGGAAATGCTAACGTACTATTTTTCTATGATGTTATGAACTGAATAATATTTTGTATAATATCTATCAAGACAGTAAATATATTATTTTGATTAATAATTGTTGATATTTTACTAAGAATAAAAGGTACAACCCATCTATCAAGAATTACTGGCATAAAAGACGAAAGAAAAATACTTACAAAAAAAATTGTGGTTGAAATTAGAGATACTCTCTTACTGGAATCTATCCTATACTCATTGTTTGTTTTTTGAATCCATACAAAATAGGATATCCTAAATAACAATAAACAGATGCAAAAATACCTGCTGTAAAAGGATGGTAAAAAGCGATAGCACTTACGATAAACATAGATAAAGAGGCAAAAGCATAAAACCTATACGATGCTGCGCCAGTTAATCCCCAATTACCTATATGGCGGTATAGAAACACCCGAATTTCAAGATTAATTTTAGGATCTTTTTTAAACTTATTATAGATAGTATCAAAAACATCAATTGCCCAAATTATTAATACTAATGAAAGTAATGCAAAAGGTATAATTATGTATGTTCTTATAAATTCTTGGTATGGTGATACAGTTATACTATTACTTATAATCAGACCTAAAAATAGTGAAATGACTCCCATCCAAGTACCCTGAGACATCAGGCTAGTATTTGATTTTTGAATTATATCTTTATTAAGTTCTTCAACTTCATCATCACTTAGTTTATCTATATTCTCTTTAGACAGACTTCTATTTTCTATGAGTGCATCCCAAGAATGCAGTAAGTAGAAAGACTC
>JBCBEA010000475.1:0-3845 GCA_038529195.1 Cyanobacteria bacterium J06600_6 | reverse complement strand
ACGCTATTTTGGTACGTTACTGTAGTTCTGATTTGTGCTCTTCCTATTTCCTAGCCACCAATTGGTGGCTAGGCGATTCCAATAATACGATCTCAAGTATGGGCTAAGATTAGGTTTGACTGCTACGGAAAGATACAAAAGCTTTAGGATTGTGAAAAAACTACACTTAGCAATTGCGACTCAGGATATTGCAGCGACGGTCAAAGACTATAGCGATCGCTTTGATACCCAGCCTTGTTTAGTTGTTGAGGGAGAATATGCTTTATGGCGTACCGAATCTCTAAATATTTCTGTTCGGCAAAACGATCAATTTCCCCCTGGGACTCTCAGACATCTTGGCTGGGAAGATCCCACGGCAACGGAGATGTCGGCAGAAAGTGACGTTAACGGCATTCTCTGGGAACGTTTCACTAGAGAGCAGCAGGCAGAAGAAATTCGAGAAATATGGTCGGATACTGACTATGCTTGATGATTTTAGGAGGCATAAACAGCTTGAAACAGATGAAAATTGACGATTTTACAGTTGAGATTGTCAAAAAAGACATTAAAAATCTACATCTGCGAGTTTACCCTCCTGATGGCAGGGTGCGTATTTCGGCTCCGCGAAGATTAGACGAGAAAATCATTCGCGAATTTGCGATCACTAAACTTGACTGGATTAAACAAAGTCGGGCTAAGTTTCTGGCTCAACCCCGTCAATCTTCTTTCGAATACATTTCAGGAGAAAGTCATTACTATAAAGGCGATCGCTATTTACTTCAGGTGATTCAGCATAATGCCAGCCCTAAAGTACTAATTAGCAATAAGCTTGAGCTTGAACTTTATGTCAGATATGGCAGTATCAAAGAGCAACGAGAGCAGGTTCTCACCAACTGGTATCGTCAACAGTTAAAAATCGAAATTCCCAAACTAATTCGCAAATGGGAAAAAATCATCGGCGTTCAGACTAATGATTGGGGGGTAAAAAGAATGAAGACTCGCTGGGGAACTTGCAATACTCAAGCAAAAAGAATCTGGCTTAATCTGGAATTAATCAAGCGATCTCCACAGTGTTTGGAGTATGTTGTCGTTCATGAATTAGTACACCTATTAGAACGCAATCATGGCGATCGTTTTCAGGCTTATATGACTAAATTTATGCCTAACTGGCGTTTGCATCAAGATGAGCTTAATCACTCACCAATTTATCGAGGCTAATTGAGCTGATAACAGAGCATGTCATTAGTTAGAAATAAAATCTGAGAAGAAAAGCTAAAAGGGAACCCAGTCGATAATTTTTCAGCATCTTGCTCAAAATAGTGACAATGAATGTTAAACGATTGATGCAACTATTGTTCACGCTCATCAATATAGGGCAGGTACTAAGGCGTTGCTAATTTAAAATATGACTACAAAGTGTTACATGCGGACGCGTCCTTTGTACTCGTAGCTATCAGCCATCAGCTATCAGCCCTGCGCTATCAGCTTTTTAAATTTACTTGCAAACTAAGAATTTTAGGAATCATCTTCCGATTGTGCAACGCTAAAATAGTGAGAATCAAGATAGATGATGTTTTTGAGCTGATAGACAAGAAATATAAAGATCAACCCCATTCTTGGTTTGGTCATTCAGAACATCAGAACGATTTATGAACATGATTCAGAAGCCGAGAGATTTGTTAGTTGAGGTGTTGAATTAAAAAATTAGAATTCTATCGGTCTTTCGCCAGCAACTAACCCGCGATGCAAGACTCGGTCTCCTATTACCTGGGAATGATCTGCTCGATGCATAGTACAGCGATTATCCCAGACTACAATATCTCCTGCTTGCCATTGATGACGATAAAGCCTGCTCTGACGAATTGAATGTTTGTACAGTAACTTAAGGATTCGTCGTCCCGATTTTGTCTTTACATTAGATATTGCCTGACATCGCTCTGGCGTAGATAAATACAGTGCTATCCGTCCTGAAATCGGATGCCGTCTAAATAAAGGATGCCAACATTGGGTTTCCAGATCCCCATCTAAAATCAAACCCGAAACCATGTGCAAAACCTTCGCACTTGCAAGCTGTTTCTTTACCCATTGAGGTAAAGTTTCATATGCTCGATATTGGTCAGAAAATAGGGTTTCCCCTCCTGATGACGGTACTTTTATAATTCGGAGAGCTGTAAATGCGGGGGGTTGGTTAACATAGCTCGTATCGGTATGAAAAACGCTCCTAGGCGGGCAATCTCGACCGACATTAGTCACTATATTTAATAAAGGCGCATCTTTTACAGGCTTTTCTCCAACGGTGAACGTCAATTGCCCTAGGTTATTTAAAAAAGAAAGGAACTCTTCATCACCGATCCACTGCTTCCTAAACACGATAAATCCGTGCTGGGCGATTGCAGTCTTGATCCTTTCAACTTGATTGCCTAAATTGGTAATTTTTAGTCCTGTTGCCTCCACCCCAAAAGGCGAAAGCAGCTGTAAATTATTGGTCATGCGATCGCTCCTCACAATAGATTAAATAAATTTCTTCAGCACATCAAAACTTAGTTGATCAATCCACAAGTCGGCTAAAGAAACATCATGATCTGTCGTATTTTCTCGTCGAAATGCTACACAGCTTATTCCTGCCGACCGTGCTGCCATCTGTCCACCCAGATTATCTTCAATAGCTACACAATTTTCTGCCTTTTCGTTGAGTTCTTGTAAAGCAAGAATATAAGCATCTTTGGCAGGCTTTGAGCGTTTTACCATCGAAGCGTCTGTTATTAAATCGAAATTAGCCTTATCAATATCTGGCGCTAATGCTGATAGTAGGGAAAAGACATTCTCTTTCGATGTTGTCGTCACAAACCCTAACTTGAGTCCCTGCTTTTTTGCCTGAATAATAGTCTCAACTACTCCTTGACGTGGCTCTGCCTTGCCCATACCTAAATATTCTTGAAATATTCGTGACTTTGAGGCGTGGATCTTTACTGCGTCTACTGACTGTCCGAGTGAAGCTGCATATTCTTTTATTCGCTGCGTCCCCCCACTTTTTCTCAACATTGTTAAATATTCGTCTTGCTCCCAGTGCCAATTGAGTCCATGTTGCTCAAATGCCTGATTGAAAGAGTGTCTCTAAAGCTCAGAAGTATTGGCAACCGAACCTATTGACCCAAAAAGTATAGCTGACATATTTCTGTATTTTATTTACGAATAAAAAAAAGAATGACCTGAAAAATGTTTTCATTAAATAGCTTACTCAGACATCGCTTGACTTAGCATCTCCTAAAAGAATGTTGCTATAGAACCCATTTGGTATCTATTGGCAATTAGCTAGCAGCTAATTTTTTGATTATTAATCGCAGAAAGCCCTAAAACGATTGTCTTAAATGTCAGGTTTACTTCGTCTTTTGCAGGCGATCGCTAAATAAAGATTCTTCTTCAAGACAATTTGACATCAAAGAAATGTTGATGTTTTTGGTTTGAGAAAATAATTGCTAGCAGAGTTAGTTAATTGCCACCAGCTTGCCCGCATGTATTAACTTCGCGCCGCACTAGTTTCGCGTCGTCAGACATAATTATTTTTCATCATGGCATTGAGAACAACTAAAAGCTTATACATACGGGCAGTTAAAGCGACCTTTTTAAGTTTTCCCTTATTTAGCAATAATTCTGACAATTTTGAAGAAGAGAGGAAAACCGAAACATAAGTTACTTAGGTAATCCGACTACTCTAAAATGAACAAGGTGGAAAAGTGCCTGACTACTACACAGTCTACTTAACTAAAAATGTTTGAAGAAGCTGATAACAAAATATGACTTTAAGCATTAGCAGCTGTTACTTATCAAGCCAGATAAACGCAACGGTTTAATAGCTGAATTTCAAG
>JBCBEA010000474.1:0-3856 GCA_038529195.1 Cyanobacteria bacterium J06600_6 | reverse complement strand
GTGAAAGCTAGTTCCCAAGTACTGAATTAGTAAAGCTATTCTCATGGACAACCTTTGTTAGCAATTTACCACTTGCACTCTAAACTAATTCAATGATTGCCATTTCGGCGTTATCACCACGACGACGCTTAGTTCTAACGATTCGGGTATATCCGCCATTGCGTTTACCGTAACGCTCGCCTACTGCGTTAAATAGTTCGCTGACCAAATCTTTGTCGTAGATGTAGCCTAGAGCCTGTCTTCTAGCAGACAAAGAACCATCTTTAGCCAAGGTAATCATTTTATCTACTTCGCTGCGCACCGCTTTGGCACGAATTAAGGTAGTTTTGATTTGACCGTGACGGATAATTTCTGTTGCCAGAGAACGCATTAAAGCCTTCCTTTGATCCGCTGGTAGTCCCAGCATCTTGACCTTACATCTATGTCGCATGATTAAAAATTTTACTAACTTATATTTACTTACCTGATTTTTCTTGCGCGAGGGTGATTCCTAAACGCTGTTGCAGAGCTTCTATTACCTCATCTGCTGACTTCTGACCAAAATTCTTAATCTCCAAGAGATCTTCTTGAGTATAGTCAAGTAAGTCAGAAACCGAATTAATCTGCGCCCGTTTGAGACAGTTATAGGCTCTTACTGATAGCTGTAACTCCTCAATCGGAATTTGGCTGGTAGGATCTTCGTCTGGCTCATAATCGTCGGGAATTGGTTCTAAGGTTAAATCTTTAAGAGGATTAAACAGATCGACTACAATTCCTGCTGCTTGAGACAAAGCATCTTCAGGCTTGATGCTGCCGTTTGTCCAGATCTCCATTAACAAGCGTTCGCGAATACCCGAGCCATCTACTCTCGCATTTTCTACGCTATAGTTAACCTTGGTTACAGGCATAAATACAGCATCTATTTGTAGAAAGTCTAAAGAGCTACCTTCTTCCTTGCCTCTTTCAACCGCACGATAACCTTTACCTTTTTCTACCCTAAATTCCATTTCTAGGCTAGTGCCTTCGGCGATCGTCGCGACGTACTGGTTAGAGTCTACTGTTTCTACTTCAGAAGGAAGTTCAAACTGGGCAGCGGTCACAGTCCCAGGTCCTGTTGCCACCAAACGACCTATTTGAGGTTGATTGGTATAGCTTTTGAGGACAATCTCCTTCATGTTGAGGATAATTTCTAAAACATCTTCTCTAACTCCCTCAATTGTGGCAAATTCGTGAGTAGCAAAACCAAACTTATGTTCTTGTCTGCTTTCATCTTTTGCCATACCCCCACCGATACGAATTGCAGTTACTGCCGCTCCTTCTAGGTTGGACAATAAAACTCTGCGCAAAGCGTTACCTAAAGTAGTTCCTTGACCGCGATCTAAAGGCTCTAGGACAAATTTGCTATACTGGTGCTGATTTTTTAGGGTTTTAGACTCTACACACTCAATTTGAAATTGCGCCACAGGCTGCTCTCCCTCTTATTCGACAAGCGATTTGATAAAATGAAATGGATACAGTCACACTCGTTAGCGGCAACTGACAAACTCTGGATGATTAACTAAAAGTTATACTCTGCGTCGTTTTGGTGGACGACAGCCATTGTGAGGAATCGGTGTTACATCGCGGATGAGAGTAATTTCTAAACCTACCCCTTGCAGGGCTCGAATAGCAGTTTCACGACCCGCACCTGGACCGCTCACCATCACTTCTACCTGACGCATTCCCTGATCCATTGCGCGTCTACCAGCACTATCTGCTGCTGTCTGAGCTGCAAAGGGAGTGCCTTTTTTTGCACCCTTGAAACCACTGGCTCCCGCGGAAGACCAAGAAATCACGTCTCCTCTTATATCAGAGATGGTAACGATGGTATTGTTAAAAGTAGATTGAATGTGCGCCACACCGTTAGGCACATTCTTTTTGTTTTTTTTCGTACCAGTTCTTCGTTTTGGTTGCGCCATGTTGCTTCTTGTGTAATGTAGTTATTTTTTTATCTGCTATTTGCAATTTATTTCTTACCAGGAGCTTTCTTCTTACCAGCTACAGTAAGTCTTCTGCCTCTTCTAGTACGGGCATTAGTACGAGTTCTCTGACCTCTTAAGGGCAGACCCATACGATGACGACGACCACGGTAAGTGCCGATATCAGCTAGTCGCTTGATATTCATCGCTTCCCAGCGTCTCAAATCCCCTTCTACTTGATAATTATCTTCGATGTAACTTCTGAGTTTGGTTACATCTTCGTCAGATAAATCTCTAACTCTCGTATCTGGATTGACTCCTGTTTCAGCGATCGCCTTCTGCGCTCGCGATAAGCCCACACCAAAAATATAGGTCAGCCCAATCTCTACCCGCTTATCACGGGGAAGATCTACGCCAGATATCCTTGCCACGTTTTTACTCCCTAATTACTTAATTTTCTTGAGTCGCTTGTTCTCAAACTTGAAGGATTGCTGCTGCAGGTCCTTATCCTTGGCGTTGTTTATGCTTAGGATTGCTGCTGCAAATCACCATTACTCTGCCACGTCTTTTGATGACGCGACATTTTTCACACATTTTTTTTACTGATGGTCTAACTTTCATGCCTTACTTTGGCCACACTGCAAGCCTATTATTATATGAATTAATTTGGAACTGTGTCAAATTACCAGCTATTAACTGTTTGATGTTTGACTACTTGTTTTTGAGACGATAGGTGATCCTACCTTTAGTTAAGTCGTAAGGAGTTAACTCTACTTTGACGCGATCGCCTGGCAGAATTTTGATGTAGTTCCTTCGAATCTTCCCAGAAATATGGGCAAGAACGTTAAAACCATTATCCAAATCGACTCGAAACATAGCATTAGGAAGAGACTCTGTTACAGTCCCTTCCATTTCAATTAAATCTTGTTTAGCCAATTGTTGACCTCCGTTACTACTAAATAAATAATGAACGGCAGTCACTATTTATTATTTTTTTGGGCTAGCTAGCTGCCCTTATTTTCTTAGGGCTCTTATTGATTTTTTCGCAAAAATGAAATCAGGAATTAATAGAGGTTGTCTCAACTCTTCGCACCAGCTAGTCAAGTTAAGCAATTACCTCGTTTAACTGTTTGCTAACTTCCTCCATTGTCTGATTTCCATCAATACTTTTTAAAGTTTTTCGCTGCTGATAAAAATCAATTACTGGCACTGTATCCTGGTGATATATCTCTAGACGACGACGAATGGTGGATTCGTTATCATCTTTTCTTTTTCTTTCTAATAACCGGGCTACAAGCACTTCATCTGGCACTTCTAAATTTAGAACGCAGTCAGCGTTTTGCTCTAATTTAGCTAGTAGTTCCTCGAGAAAAGCGGCTTGATTGACGTTGCGGGGAAAACCATCAAGTATCCAGCCAGCTGCAGTATCTTCATAAGACAGCCGGTCTTGAATCAGATTTAAAATTAGCGTGTCTGGAACTAATTCGCCCCGATTCATATAGTCCTTTGCCTGTTTGCCCAGTGGAGTTTCTTGAGCTACGGCGGCTCGTAGAATATCGCCGGTAGACACATGAGGAATGTGGTAATTCTCAGATATCATT
Organism: Cyanobacteria bacterium J06600_6; assembly: GCA_038529195.1. Lineage (GTDB taxonomy): Bacteria > Cyanobacteriota > Cyanobacteriia > Cyanobacteriales > Xenococcaceae > Waterburya. Next base: position 318 of record JBCBEA010000474.1, on the reverse strand, counting down.
TGAGCCTGAGTTCCTTTTCCCGCGCCAGGAGGCCCCAAAAATATTAATCGCTTTGCCATGTTTTGATGCCGCTGCGCGGCGAACTAGGAGCCAAAAGTTATAGGCTGTAAGCCTGCCAAAGAAATCAATTTCTTTAAAAAACTTAGAGCTAAATCTTGAGACCTGTATTAAAATTGCCGTTTGCTTGACAAGTCTGAAACGATGTTCAGACCTGCTAGTCTAACTGGTTACTGTTTGACCATTCCCTCATAACGCTGGGAGATAACGTAGGTTTGAATCTGTTTGGCAGTATCAATTGCCACACAAACCTTGGTTGGT
>JBCBEA010000473.1:0-3867 GCA_038529195.1 Cyanobacteria bacterium J06600_6 | reverse complement strand
TGGCAGCAGATATTAACCAGTCTCGCCCAACTATATACAGTGGGATGCAAGATAAACTGGCAGGCAGTTAGCCAAAATTATAATGGCAAAAAAATATCTTTACCCACCTATCCTTTTCAAAGACAAAGATATTGGTTCGATCTACACCAGCCAGACAGAGAGATAAAACCTGTAGCCAAAAACAATGTCCATCCACTCTTAGGCACAGTGTTATCCTCACCACTCAAACAAACTATCTGGCAGTCTGACTTAGATCCAAATAAACTTAGCTGGCTACAAGAACACGTCGTCAATCAGCAAATAATATTTCCAGGTACAGCATATATCGAAATTGCGATCGCTTTAGCTAAACACAAATTAAAGTGCGATCGCATTATTATTCAGAATTTATCCATTGATTCCCCGTTACTGATTGGAGAAATAGATAACACAATAGAAGTGCAGTCAATCTCAACCTCTAATAGCGAATCCATAACCTGGGAAACATATAGTCAGCAAAGCAATGGCTGGCAACTACACTGTACTGGTGAAGCTTATCTTCTAGAGTCAGAGTCAGAGTCAATCGGCAAGCGCTTAATAGATCTACAGTCTGAATTTAAACATCATAAATTAAACGTCCAGCAGCATTACTTATCCTGTCAACAGCAAGGCGTTAATTACGGTAGAAGTTTCCAGGGTATAAAACAACTATGGGCGATCAAAAATAAAGCGTTAGGTCTGATAGAATTACCAGATAATCTAGACACTCAACAATATAATCTTCATCCTGCTTTATTAGATGCCTGTTTACAAATTCTTTTTGCAGCCTTGCCTACAGAATTGCAGGCGAATACCTATATCCCGATTGGTTTAGATAAATTATCGCTTCAGTCTTTACCGAATACCAAAGTCTGGAGTTACCTGGAATTAAAACCTAGTCACAATCAAATCTTGCTGGCAGATGTCTGGCTATACAACGAAGCAGGGGAATTACTCGCGCAAATTACAGATCTAAAATCCCAAATAGTTAGATCTAAACCAGCTTGGCACAAATGGCTATATCAGCCTCAATGGCAAGAAAAACCATTAGACTTCTTGCACGAATCACAATTGACTACCGAGGTAAGAGGTAAAAGGGAAAAGGTAAAAGGGAAAATCAGCTTGCCTTCTATAACCTTCACAGGTAAATGGCTAATCTTCGCCGACAGCATGGGAGTTGCCAACCAGCTAGCAGAGCAAATAGAATCTCTTCATCATATAGTTACCCGTGACGCAATTACTCATCAGCCTCAAGCTTTTGCCGATCTAATTCAGCAGCATCCTAAACTGACAGGGGTTATATATCTCTGGAGTTTAGATAATACTAACAGTGAGACCGAGTGGGAAAGTTATCTATATCTAGTCCAAGCTTTAATTCAGTCTGAGAATAATTCTAGTTTGTACTTCGCCACCCATAATGCTCAGGTGGTAAACGAGGGAGTAACTGCCGGGATTAAGAATTCTTGTTTGTGGGGGATGCAAAAAGCGATCGCTTTAGAATACTCTCAGTTATCCTGTGTTGGAATAGATATCGACTGCCTGGACAATGCAGCTAATTATATTGTTCGAGAAATTAGCGAGTCAGTAAATGAACAGGTTGCCTATAGAGATAATCAACGTTACGTCAGCAGGCTGGTTAAATATGACTGGGATCTAAATAAAGAAACTAGTTTTAATAATCTACAGCTACAGATAGGTAATCCTGGTAATTTGGATAGTCTGGAATGGCAACTTGTAGAGCGACATGCCCCTGAAGATAATCAAATAGAAATCGAAGTTAAAACTACGGGGTTAAACTTCCGTGACGTGATGGTGGCTTTAGATTTATATCCCGATGAGACAAAATTCCTCGGTTTAGAATGTGCAGGTATAGTTACGAGAGTGGGTAGTAACGTAACTAACTTTCAGCGTGGAGATGAGGTTATCGCTATTGCCGACAGTAGCTTTAGTCAATATCTTGTGGTCGATTCCTTGCTAGCTGTAGCCAAACCAGAATCGATGACTGATGCTGCAGCAGCAACCATCCCCGTAACTTTCCTCACGGCTTACTACACCCTCGTATATCTCGCCCAACTCCAGCCAGGAGAAAGGGTTTTGATTCACGCAGCAGCGGGAGGTGTGGGTTTGGCAGCAATCCAAATCGCCCAACAATTAGGCGCAGAAATATACGCTACCGCCTCTACCCCCAAGTGGTCATTATTAGAATCTATGGGAGTCAACAAAATAATGAATTCCCGCAATCTCGATTTTGCTGACGAGATTTTATCCGCCACAGACAATCAAGGTGTAGATGTGGTGTTAAATTCTCTTTCTGGAGAATTTATCCCGAAAAGCATTTCTGTCCTAAATTCCCAGGGACGTTTTATCGAAATTGGCAAACAGGACATATGGTCACAGGGGGATATGGAACAACTACACCCAGGTATCCAATCTGCAATTGTCGATCTGTGGGAGATTACCCAGGAGCAACCCGAATTAATTCAGCAGCTGCTATCGGAATTATTGCCTCAATTTACTGAAGGCAAACTAAAGCCTCTACCCCAGACTGTATACCGGCGCGATCGCACTATTGAAGCTTTTCGCTATATGCAGCAGGGTAAACATCAGGGCAAAATAGTTATTTCTGGGGATAACAGAACGGCTAAAGACAAATCGAAATTTCAGACAGCAACCTATCGGAGCACGTATCTAATTACAGGGGGAATGGGCGCAATTGGTTTACGGGTAGCTCAATGGCTAATTGAAAAAGGCGTAACCAGTTTGGTTTTATTAGGAAGAAGCGATATTAAACCCGAACATCAGGCTCAACTGCAAAAATTGCAAGATAGCTGCCAGGTTAATGTAATTAAAGCAGATATTACTAATACAGATCAACTAACTCAAGCCCTTCGACAAATTGATTCAAAGTTATCACCACTCAAAGGCGTAATTCACTGTGCAGGAGTGACAAGCGATCGCACTATTACCAAACAAGACCAGCAGAGCTTTGTAGAGGTGCTGGCGCCGAAAGTTCAGGGTGCATGGAATTTACACAACCTCACTCAAAAATACGAACTAGAAAATTTTATTCTCTTTTCTTCTGCTAGTTCTTTAATCGGTTCAGCGGGACAGGTTAACTACTGTGCTGCTAACGCTTTCCTCGATACCTTAGCCTCTGCACGTCGCAATATGGGATTACCGGGAATTACTATTAATTGGAGTGCCTGGCAGAATACGGGTTTGGCTAAAGATCCAAAAGTCATAGAGAGATTAAAGCAAAAAGGTGTCGGCAGTATCGAAGCAAACCTGGGAATTGAGATCCTAGAACAAATATTGCTACATAACCCCGTGCAAATTGGCGTCATGCCGATAGATTGGCATACCTGGCAACAAAATAACTTCATATCTCCCTACTACGAAGATTTAACTGCGGTTCAAGATCTAGAACATCTACCTGTAGATTCATCCATCGAGCAACATGGCGACTTGCAACAGTTAATGTCTGTTATTCCCGCACAAAGAGAAACCCTGATCGTTACGCAAATTACTCAACAGGTAGGCAATATTCTGGGTATCAAAGATTTAAAAGCGATCGACCTTGAATTAGGTTTCTCTGAACTTGGTTTAGACTCTTTAGGTTCAGTTGAATTACGCAATAAGCTCCAGTCTAGCTACGATCGCAAACTATCCCAAACCATTATCTTTGACTATCCAACCGTTCGACAATTGAGCGTACATCTCTTATCTTTGATGTTTGATCGCAATTTAGCTCAAAACGATCATAAAAGCGATCGCCTAGAAACTTTAGCCAACTTATCAGAGGAGGATGCAGAGGCAGCACTACTGGCAGAGTTAAAAAATCTCGATTAC
>JBCBEA010000472.1:0-3879 GCA_038529195.1 Cyanobacteria bacterium J06600_6 | reverse complement strand
GGAAGGTATCAAAGTTGGAACGGCAATTGAAGAGGCAGAAGATATCTACGGTAATGCGGTATTAGCATATAACGTTGATGGTGAATCAGGCGAATATATTACTTTTAACGATTACAATTCTGAAAATGTCCGTTTCCGCGCCTCATATTTTAAGCTTATATCTGACGGATTAGGTTTTGCAGGCATCTATCCCGAATATCCTGGAGTGGCATACACCACTGAAAAATACCAATCAGAAGCTGCGATCGCTGTAATCGAGGTTGCCTGTGCTGAAGATGACTGTTTATAGTTATCAATTAGTAATTAGCTCACAAAGCAATTAAATTTAAATATAGCCATGATCTGCGAGAAAAGACATACTAACTTCTGGTGCAGGGCTTTGATTTGGCAAACGATGGGAAATAAGGCGATCAACATATTTGCCTAGGATATCGCTTTCCAAATTAACTAAGTTACCGTTTTTGAGGCAGCTTAAATTAGTTTCTGCATAGGTGTGAGGAATGACTGCGGTAGAAAACCAACTACGATCATCCGCGCATTCTGCGATCGTCAAACTAATACCGTTGACCGCAATGCTGCCCTTGGAAACTAAATAGCGTCCAATCTTATCGTGCCACTGCTCTTCTTTGCCTGTTGGCATCCCAAAAAGAATCTCCCAGGAAGTCGAGGTAGAATTAGCCTCGATCATGCAGCCGATACCGTCGATGTGTCCCGTCACAAAGTGACCGCCGATTTTACTTCCAACCCGCAGAGAAGTTTCTAGATTTACATACTTAGCAGCTTGCTGGCGATCTCCTAAATTAGTTTTAGCTAAAGTTTCGGGAGAGGCGGTGGCAATAAAACCTCGTGACAAAATAGTTTCTACCGTCAGGCAGACTCCATCCACCGCCACACTATCGCCAATTGCCAAATCGGCAGTGATTTGTTCAGCTTCACCAACTATAGATACTTCAAATGAATCCTGTCCGTAACCCTCAATAGAGCCAAGAGATTCGACTAAACCTGTAAACATTATGATCTTTATGTAACTGAAATAGTTTAACTATTATTTTTTCCTGAATAGTACAGGCAACAGCCAAAAACTGAGGCATACTGTGATTAAACAGTAACACTATGATTCTAGTTTTTGACTATGTTTGAGGTTGAAAGATACTAAGAACATCTTTACATTTGATGATAGGTACGTTTAAATTTTGCTATCTATCCTTCTTATACTCCTGCCAATCTTAATTACTTCAGAGGCTAAATCAATGATTGAAATGAAAGTTGCAGGCATTGTCTTAAATGCTGCCAGTCGCAGTCCGATGATTTTACTCAAGGACAGTTCCGAGCGCAGAGCATTACCAATTTTTATTGGGCAAGATCAGGCGGACTCGATTATCAAAGCTTTGGAAGGACATCGTCCCTCTCGTCCTTTGACTCATGACCTAATTGCTAATCTGCTACATGATTGCAAAGTTGAATTAGAGCGAGTAATTATTCACTCTCTGACCGACGACATTTTTTATGCAGTGTTGTGTATTGATGCAAATGGAGTTAAGAAGGAAATTGATTGTCGTCCTAGCGATGCAGTTGCGGTTGCAATCCGCACTGAAAGCCCAATTTGGGTTTTAGAAGAGGTGGTAGCAGACGCATCTATCCCTGTCGATCGCGATGCTGACAATGCGGAGAGAGAAGCATTTAAAGAATTTGTTTCTGATTTGAGTCCCGATCAGCTCATCAAAAAGGGCGGTTATCAATAGGTAATCGCGATGAATATAGTCGGGAAGTTTTAAACCAGGCTTGAATTAAGAGTAGAAGCAAATAAAATGCGTCAGAGGCGGTTTGGTAAAACAGAATTAAATTTATCAGTGTTTTCTTTGGGGACAATGCGTTGTCTTGATAACCGCCAAATTTACTTAGAGACTATCCAACGAGCGATCGCCCTCGGCATCAATCATCTAGAAACAGCCAGGGCTTACGGTCAAAGTGAAGCTTGCTTAGGTCAAGCATTACAGGACTTGCCGGTAGAGCGTCAGCAGTTATATATAACGACTAAATTAATTCCCACCCCAGATAAAGAGCAGATGAGCCGCTGGCTGGATGAGTCTTTAACTCGCTTGCAGACGGACTATATTGATTGTTTAGCGTTACACGGCATCAATACCTGGGAGCATTTAGAGTGGGCTACTCAACCTGAGGGCGGTTTGGCAGCTATTAGAAAAGCGATGTCCGAGGGGAAAGTAAGACACTTGGGCTTTTCCACCCACGGTCGTCCAGAATTGATTATGGCAGCGATCGAGTCAGATATTTTTGAATTTGTTTATCTGCACTACTACTACTTCAATCAGATTAATCACTCGGCGATCGCCCTAGCAGCAGCGAAGGACATGGGTATCTTTATTATTTCCCCCGCGGACAAGGGAGGTAAATTATATACTCCCCCAGCTAAGTTAGAGGAGTTGTGCGCTCCTTTTACGCCTTTAGAATTAGGCTATCGTTTTTTGTTAAGCGATCGCCGTATTGCTACTCTCAGCCTTGGTGCAGCAAACCCAGATGAACTTATTACACCACTTCAGATTGCAGATAAGGATTATCCTCTAACAGAGTCAGAAGAGGCTATTTTTGCCAGGCTAGAAACAGAATTAGTTAGCAGTTTAGGTACAGATCTTTGTAGTCAATGCGATCGCTGTTTGCCCTGTCCCGAACAAATAAACATTCCCGAAGTTCTCAGATTGCGAAACCTAACAGTTGCCTATGACATGACAGACTATGGACAATATCGTTATGGCATGTTTGAAAATGCAGGGCATTGGTTTCCTGGCATGAAGAGTAATAAGTGTACTGACTGTGGTGACTGCTTGCCTCGCTGTCCAGAACAACTAGATATTCCTAATCTACTAAGAGATACCCATCAAAGATTAAAGGGTAAGCAGCGTCGGCGTTTATGGTCTTAGGCAAACATTACGGACAGGCAATATCGATTTCAAATAGTTTTGACCATAGTTTACCCGTAACAAATAGGCGATCGCTTTTTGGATCGTAGGCAATACCGTTGAGTACTGCATCTTGTTTATTTGCCGTATCGGGTTCGTAAATTCCCGTTAGGTCAATCCAGCCTTTGATGTTTCCTGTTTCTGGGTCAATACGGGCAAGGCGATCGCTCATCCAAATATTTGCCCAGACCTCCCCGTTTACAAACTCTAGTTCATTTAGTTGAGCCACAGGAGTATCATGCTCCTTCACTTCTATTTGTCCAACCGCCTCAAAACTATCAGGATCTAAAAAATAGAGAACGCTCGAACCATCACTTAAAATTAGTTTCTGACCATCGTGAGTCAATCCCCAGCCCTGAGTAGGATAGGTGAAAGTTTCTAGTTCCTCGAAACTCTCGCGATCGTAAACAAAACCCGTTTTCGATACCCAGGTAAGCTGAATTAGGCGGTCTTGCCAGAGAGTCAGACCTTCACCAAAATATTTATCTGCCAGACTTTCAATCTGTAGTACCTCCCCTGTTTCTAAATCGACTTTACGAATTGTCGATTGTCCATTTAGACCCGTACTTTCATATAGGTCACCGCGATCGTAAATTAAACCTTGAGTGAAAGCCTGGCGATCGTGAGGATAAGTTGCAACGACTTTATAATCGCAGACCTCCGTTTTTTCTTTGGCGACTGTCGGCGACTGTCCCACCTTTTGACAGCCAAATAAAGTAATGACTATAGTCAACCACAAAAGATTTTTCTGGAACATGAAATTAATTTTTATAACTGCGCTATTCTAATATTCTCATCTTTTGCTGTCTGCACTCAGTAATTAACTGGAAACATAATAACTTTAATCGTCTGAATTATCATCGGTAGGCAATTTACGATCGCGATCCCGTGTGGAAATATTTCC
>JBCBEA010000471.1:0-3880 GCA_038529195.1 Cyanobacteria bacterium J06600_6 | reverse complement strand
GTTGCTAGCTATAGAATATTTTCCGACACCTTGTATATCAAATTAGATTCTTCTAAAAATTAAGTAGTGAATCAAAAAGTACTAACAACACTGACAATTGAATCCAACGATTGAAAGTAAAATCCCAAATAATACTTTCTGCCCAGACAAAATTTTTATCAAGTTTGATACTTATATTACTCAAGTACAAATACTCGATAATATTCAAGTTTCAAATCAAAGAAAAATTTCTACCCGTACATTAGGTTTAGTATCTATTTCAGAGAAAGTTGGTCTGAAGAAAATTGAAATTATCAAGGATGGTATAACTCTATATTCAGCAGAAAAGAAACAAACATGGGAAATTTGTGATAATCAACTTAATTCACAACAAATTCATGCTATAGACAATTTACCTCAAAACAAAGAGGAAATATTTCATGAGTTTTATAGTCGTAAGTTAACTCTTATGTTGAAAAAAGTTTTTCAACATAAGAATTATCCAGTTAATCACAAAATAAGCATTAACCATGCTCAAATTCCTTATAAATTCTTTATTTCTGATGAATCCAGTAAAAATAAAATTGTTTTTATAGGAAACAATTTGAACAAAAATATTGTTTTTAAATCTTCTATTGCCCAAGATTTGAGCATAGAAATCGAAATAAACAATCTACCTCTTGAACATATTAATAACTTATGTTGCTTGAATATTTAGTTGATATTCAAGCAACATATTATCCTTCTTCGTATCATATTTCTCTTAAATAAAGATACTAGTTGAACATATCTTTTTCACTCCTCTCGAAACAGAGATTTCTGAACATGACTCAAAATCTACCACTTGATATTCAAAAATTGAAGTTCAAAAACATTCATTTTTCGACAATTCAGTCATTACTAATTATTGCCACTGCCTTAGTTTATTACTGCAACAGTAATTATCAATTTATAAATCATAATCCTGTCTTTGGAGTCATCCTTCTACCGATAGTTGCGATAGTTTTAGCTTACTTTTTCAAGAAAAAAACACCAAACCTAAAGTCTTGGCACTTTCTAGTTTTCTTATCCGTTCTAGCTTTAGTGTTCAATTATGAATCTAATGTTCATGCTCAAATTTTAGACGGAATTGACGGAGCGATCGATGGAGTTGGTACGGCAGCAGGGGGTAGTTTTGCTACAACAGTTCTAGATGCTGTAATTGAATTGGTCAGAATAGCTATTTATATTGCTGTTGCTGGTGCTGTAATAGCAGGAATAATTTTTGGTGTTACCCAAGGACAATGGCAAGCTCCTGTACTTGTTGTCGGAGTTATTGTTGGCATCGGACTATTTCTAGAAATTATGGGAGAAGTCGTATTTGGTTAGCGCAAAAGCATCTTAATGTCAGCTATCAATTAATAAAGTATTTGTCTCATCGTAATATTTGGTTTTGATGGTTATGAAAAAAACTGATTTTGATAGTCAAATATTAGAGGAACCAATAAGTACAATACAAGCTTTAGGTGAAAAATCTCAAATAGCAATAATTCCGAGGGAATATATACTTCCCTGGCTTATTATTACAACATTAAGCTACGTTTTAATTTACAAACCTCTTAATTTCTTTCTAGGAATTGGCTATTTTTGGCTTGTACTCATAATTATTTGGCTTTGTGCTGCTTGGTCCTTAATAGCTGGAAGAAAAAGTCACGATTTTACTGACGAACTCTATCCACTGCCAAAAGATAACTGGATTGATTTACCGCAAACTTTCATTCCTGCGACAAATAAAATGTTTCCCAAGTTATTGACCAGAAAAAAATCTGTTTTAACAGAAAAAGATTCTACTGGTAAAACTCATCAATATGTCCCATTTCAGAATGAATCGGAACTTCATGGGAACATGAGAGTAAGTATTACAGGACAAGATTTTGTTGGCATTTTGCGCTGTAATAAACATCTAGAATGGTCAGCTTCCTTACCTTTTAATTTAGTAGGACTACATCCTCAATTAGAAGATGCAGAGATCTTAAATCAATCAGAAGCAATCAGTAATGCTCTAAAGGATATTCCCCAAGGTGAATCCATTTGCTTTGTATTGGGCTGTAGATCTTACTCTGAGAAGAGAAAGCGTCAATTAACAGAGTTAATCAACCAAAAATTCCCGATTATAGGAATTATGCTTGAGTCTGAAAAATTGAGAATTGAGGAAATCACCAAAAAAGGTTTGCGACAAGAATGGCATCACTATGCCATAGTCAACTGGAGTCAAAAAAACCAAGATATTCGTCAACATTCTGACACGATTTCTATCTTTATCAATTCGGGGAAGAATTTCTTTGCAAAATACTTTCGCAAAATAGTAGGCACAGAGAATAATTACTGGAGACAAATTTACATCAATTTGGCTAGGGATATCTACAGTAACTCTTTTATACCTTGGAAAACACGCTTAGAAAGTAAGGGCAAGTTACTCGTATCAAGCTTAAATCATTTACAAACCTATGAATTATTAGCCCATAGATTTAATAATGATATTCATAGAAATCTAGAGCCTGATATTCCTCAAAAGATTAACGTTAGTGATGTTTCTGACAAACTTAGACATAGAGTAATAATTAACAATCCATACAGTTCTAAGGATTTACTATCCAAGCTAATTGAAGGAGATGAAGGCATATCAAATTGTCCTAATCATGATTCCCGCCGAGATACTATTCGGATAAGGAATGACTTAGTAGGTATTTTAAAATTAGAATATCCACCAAATAAAGTTCAGTTTGGCAAACAACTTTACTGGGTTTGGGATCGAATTAAACATCCTGCGGTACGTGATACTGACGTTTTTTTAGAAATTACCCCTGGAAATATAAGTGATAGTAGAACTAATCTGCAAAGACTAGTTCGACAGAGCAGTTACGCCAACAAGTACGCTGCGGAAAAAGGAAACATATTAGATGTTGATGCTTCAGAACTTAGTGATGAAGCTATTGAAGCTCAAAAAAGATTAAAAAAGGGTGCGCAACCATTACTTGTTTCTTTTACTATTCATGTATATCGAAAAAATGATATCGAATTAGATTTAGCTTGCCAAAGACTAATTGAACTATTTGCTCCAGCTAAACTCGTGCGAGAAGACAAGGTTTGTTGGAAGCGATGGTTGGAGAGTCTACCTATCAACAATCAAAAAATACTTGGCTCTACCCAAGTATTCAGCGAACCTAGACAAACTTTAGATACAGAGAGTGTACGCAGTATCATACCAATTATTCGCCCAAGAGATATTCATCGTCAAGGAGTTGAATTTATAAACGTAGAAGGTGGATACCCTATCTATATCGACCTTGTTGAAGAATGTATGCGTGGCATCATCACAGGAGGAACTGGATCGGGTAAAACTGTCATGGCATTTGCTCATATCAAACAAGCTTTAGCTCATGAAGACAGAGCTTGTGTAGGTTTTGATATGTCGAATGAAGGTGAAGGAACTCTAAAACCTATTATGGAGCTTTTAGGAGAACAAGGAGCTTACATTAATTTAATGAATGAGAGCTTTAATATTCTTCAACCACCCGACTTAAGAAAACATAGTCCCAGTGTTCAAGATAGAAGACGAAAAATTTGGCTTGAGTCTAGAAAGAAAATCATTACTGCTTTTGCTATCGGTTCCAATCCTAGAAACGATATCAATACTGATTCAATATCTTCGATTGTGACCCTAGCTTTAAAAGCGTTCATTTCTGATGTAGAAATTATTCGACGATATAATGATGCACTTGAAAATGGTTGGAAATCTCCTCAATGGCAGAATATTCCAGTATTAGAAGATTTTTTGTTCTTTTGCACTAATGATAAATTGAATCTACCTGATTTTGGCACGAAGCAAAGAGAAGCTCTAGATTTAATCGTTACCAATATC
>JBCBEA010000470.1:0-3854 GCA_038529195.1 Cyanobacteria bacterium J06600_6 | reverse complement strand
ATTTACTTCAAGAAGCTTCCGAGTTAATTGCAATATTTATTACCTCTGTCAAAAAGGTCAAACAAAAACGCAATTAGCAGCAAAAATATGATGCGTATTTACTCTTTGATTCCTTGAAACTTATGCCATAACTTTAAAACCCACAGCAAACAACATCTGTCTTATTTTCCTCATCCTTTATCCCTTATCCTTCATCCCTTCGATGCTTCCTCATCCTTTATCCCTTATCCTTCATCCTTTAAAAAATGTTAAGTAGAGTAGCCGATTCAATTTACTGGTTAAACCGTTACATCGAACGGGCAGAAAATGTGGCGCGTTTTATTGATGTCAATCTTAATTTGATGTTGGATTTGCCTGGAGGTGTATCTCCCCAGTGGAAACCCCTAATCTCAGTTACAGGAGATATAGAGCAGTTCAATAGTCGCTATAGTGAGGTGAATAACCACAACGTAGTTCAGTTTTTATGTTTTGATCGCAGCTACGAAAATTCAATTATCTCTTGTCTGAGTAAAGCTAGAGAGAATGCGCGATCGATTCGTGAAGTCATATCCTCGGAGATGTGGGAAGAAGTCAATTCTTTCTATCTAATGGTGCAGGAAGCTTCTAATGCTAGCTCTCTAAGAACCCTACCGCAATTTTTTAGTCGGGTAAAAATGGCGAGTCATCGCTTTGCAGGCATAATGGATGCCACTATGTCTCACAATGAAGGTTGGCAGTTTGGACAGATGGGGCGCATGTTGGAGCGAGGAGATAAAACTACTCGTATTGTTGATGTTAAATACTTTTTGCTCTTACCTTCCGCCGAATGGGTAGGTACTCCCTTAGATCGCATCCAGTGGATCGCATTATTAAAATCCGCCAGTGCCTATGAGATGTATAGTAAATCGCAGCACTATATTACCCCTAGCAGTGTGGCAGAATTCTTGATTTTAGATCGTCAGTTTCCGCGATCAATCCACTTTTGCCTACGAGAAACACAGCAGCGTCTGCACGACATTACACAAACCCCCCTCGGTAGCTGGTCTAACAATGCAGAAAAGACTTTGGGCAGATTATGTTCTCAACTTAGCTACCTAACCATAGACGATATTGTTCAGTCAGGGCTACATGAGTTTTTAAACGAGATGGAAACTTCGATTAATCAGGTGGGCAACGAAATCTACAATACTTTTATTGCTTTAGGTGATTCTTTCTGTGTTATACCAAATCAGCCATCAAACAACCTACAGCTTCAGTCAACCAGTAATTCTCAAGCCACATCTGCTTAGATTACGTCCTCGTAGCGATCGCTTTAACCAACTCCATAACTTTACTCTTTCTGTACTGCCAATCCCCGAAGGAAGCTCTGATTTTGTCGATCTTGACGGCAATAACTTAATTAAGCTCTGGTTTGCTCAACCAACAGATAAGTTAAGTATTCAAACCACAGCTAAAGTAGAAACAAGCTGTAGTAATCCCTTTGCCTATTTACTCGAACCCTGGGCGATGGAAATTCCCTTTGATTATCCGAGTTCTTTGTTACAGCAGCTAGAACCTTATTTACGCCCCTATCGCTTTGTTCATGATGGTACTGCCTTAGAATTAGCTCAAGAAATTGCGATCGCAACTCAGAATAATACTCAAGACTTTTTGTTTGCTCTCAATCAACGCATCTATCAAGACTGCGAATATCAGATTCGAGACAGGGGAGAACCCTTCCCTGCGGGAGTAACCTGGAGAAATAGGCTAGGTACTTGTCGCGACTATGCAGTGCTGTTTATGGAAGTTTGTCGGGCAGTAGGTATTCCCGCACGGTTTGTTAGTGGCTATCAAGAAGGAGACGAGCAGCAGTTATCGCGAGATCTTCATGCTTGGGTTGAAGTATATCTCCCTGGGGCTGGCTGGCGTGGTTACGATCCAACTCTAGGGTTAGTGGTTAGCGATCGCCATATCTCTTTAGCTGCTAGTGCCATTCCTAAATATGCAGCAGCGGTAGAAGGAATAGTCTCACCCATAGAAATGGGACAAAAGGTTAGTTCCGACCTGCAAACACAGATTTCTTTAGCAATCCAATAGCCTGCACTGCGCTTTTCAAAGCGATCGCCGAACCGAGCAGTTGAGCAAGGTCTAATCCAACTTAGTCAACTATGATTCCACGTGACCAGCTACAGCCCACATGAAAAGTGTCATATCTCGGAAACGCTTGGGGAAAATCCTCTGTTTCTCGCAGCGTGTAGACACTATCGATAGCTAGGGTAGCCCTACAAATTTGCGGCCAAACAAAATGTCGCAGATAGTTCTGATCGGCATAGCGACTAGTATCTTTTTGCTGATACTCAAAAATTGATGAACGAAAAGGGGGCAAAAGTTTGGTAAATCCTCCCCATAGCCCAGCCAGAATGGGCGCGGTGTGTTGAATATGATCGCGCATGACGTGGAAAGGTGCCTCTTTGTTTAACCATAGGTCAATGCCCGCTCTCTCCCGCAGAGTAATTGGCGAATCAACGTCACGCACGAGAACAACGTCCACATTAGGATCGTCGAAAGGCAAGAACCGCCACATCAGTCCACTATAGGGATGAGTTTCTTGGTAGACATCAATCTCTACCTGTGACCCCGCAGCAATCAAGGCATCAAGTACGGATTTGGGGACAGTACTGGAACAATAAAACCGACCAGTAAACTCTGGATAGACATATGGCAGCATACGCGCTGTCATAACCGCACACTCCTGATAAAATCGATTTTTACCAAAGAGACTATATGAAACAATATTGCGCGAACGGGCGTTGGGATTAAAAAGATGAGGACGCTGACGAGATACTTGCTTTACTTTCCTGCTGGTAACCTCTAAATCTTTGGTAAACAGAGCCTTTTCTCCCCATTTACGCGCCGATACTTCGTCACCAAGTCGTATCGCTGTCTGACAGAGTCCAGTAAAAAGCCCAACATCTTGTGAACCCAAAGCAGCAGCGTGTTCGAGGGATTTCCATGAATCTTGAAGCTGACCCTGTTTGCCATAAGCATTGCCAAGGTAGTGGAATGCAAAAGCTGCAATTTGAATTTGCCCAGAGGCTTCTCCCCGATCCGCAGCTGCGCGAAGATCGACAATCTCCTGTTTAGTATTGCCTAGTAATCCCTGGGCGATACCCCGATAGGCAAGCATCAGTAAATCATTGGAATTAACTTGAAGTGCCTGTTGAGTTGCTGCCAAGCATTCCTGTGGTCTTCCTGCTTGGAGATACCCCACCAATGTCTTCAAATCTGTGCTCATCTCAAACCCTCCGAGGTGTGCTTAATTTTAATAACTGATGTGACATACTTTCAGTCTCGGGCAAATATAACTCACCCATTGCCGACCGTAAAACTTTCATCAAATAAGTAAAGTTTGAGCCACCATAGTTGTTGAAAAGCATTGCCAGTCTAATATTTTTCTTGATTCACCTCTGGACGTTATTGACTCTTATTAACTCTAAAACAGAACGATTTCGACCTTCAGCTTTCGCCTGATATAGTGCCTTGTCCGCCGCAAGTAATAGCTGCTTTGCAGTACATTGAGGACTCGGAACGACAGCTGCAACTCCCAAACTCAAGGAGATGCGATCGCTAATGGCAGACTGAGGATGGGTAATATTGAGAGATTGAATCTTGAAACGAATCTTCTCGGCTAGAAGCAGGGCATTATTGGCTGATGTTTGCGGTAAAATGACGGCGAATTCTTCCCCACCATAACGAGCAACTAAATCCGCAGGACGATTAACTGCCTGCTCGATAGCTTGGGCTACCTTCTTTAAACAATTATCTCCCTCTTGATGACCCAGGCTATCGTTATAAAGCTTGAAATAATCGATATCAATAAGAATCAAGAACGGAAT
>JBCBEA010000469.1:0-3893 GCA_038529195.1 Cyanobacteria bacterium J06600_6 | reverse complement strand
TTATCTTTTTTATGGTTATTTTCTTCTGGGTTTTTAATCTCTAGTGCAGTGTTATTAATCAAAATTAGGGAAATTAATCTCAATGCAATTATCTTAATTTTGCTACTGCTCCAGTTTAATGATGCCTTTGCCTATCTGTTTGGTAAAAAGTTTGGCAAAACATATTTATTTCCTACTATTAGCCCCAACAAAAGTTTAGAAGGGTATATCTTTGGCGGGTTGGGAATTGCGATCGGCATGACTCTGCTGCATACCTACATTCCGATTCTGTCTGAACGCAGTTGGACTCAAGATCTATTAATTTTCTCAACAATTTTAATTTTTGGTAATGTAGGGGATTTGATGATGTCTAGTCTCAAGAGAAAATTAGAGATTAAAGATTTCAGCCAAATTTTACCTGGACACGGAGGAATGTTAGACCGCTTTGATAATACCTTTTTTATTGCTCCTGTTTTTTATCTACTGTTAAATCATCATCTGGTTTTATAGGTACTGTCATACTATTTAATCTCTTCTTAGATGCTAACGAACGTGCGATCGATTAAAATGCCAATAGCTTAAATTATCCAGGTAAGAGTCCTTGAAATCTCTCAATTTTTTGACTAGCACTCGTAACAAAAACCGTCAGTTTGCCGTTATTGGCTTGGGGCGTTTTGGTAGAGCAGTATGTACCTCCCTGCACAAGATGGGTTACGAAGTTCTAGGGACGGATATTGATGAGAAATTAGTCAGCCAGGTTTTGACTCAAAAAGTTGCCTCTCATGCAATTCAGCTTGACTCTACCGAACCTGAATCTCTCAAGGAAGCGGGGATTTTTGAGATGGACACGGTAATTGTGGCGATCGGCAATTATTTACAAGAAAGTATTATCACGACTCTCAACGTTAAGGAAGCGGGAGTAGAACACGTCGTTGCCAAAGCCTCTTCAGAAATTCACGGTAAGGTATTACGCAGAGTTGGCGCAGATCGGGTAGTTTTTCCTGAATATGAGGCTGGCTGCGCCTTAGCAAGTACTCTAACCCAGCCAGGATTTTTAGAGAAGTTTGAGCTAGACCCAGAGAATAGCATCGTCGAAGTCCTGACTCCTGAAGAGTTTCACGGCAAGACCTTGGCACAGCTGGATATGCGTAACCGCTATGGACTGAGCGTTTTGGCGATTGGTGACGGTGAGAAATTTGTGACTAATCCCAGTCCTGGACAGCTACTTAAAAAAGGTTTAGTAATGGTAGTAATTGGCAGTAATAAGAATATTGGACGCTTACCAATTAAGTGTTAATTTGACGGCTTTAATTCAGGTTGCTTAATTAGCTAGAAGCGCTGGTATAGAAACGCAGAGCAAAGCGCCAGAAAAAGATTGAGAAGCAGAATAATGTTCCCGCTAATAATGCTGCACCGATGCTCCAGCTGATTTCGCTGCGATCAAGCATAGCCTGGGCGGGAACGGTGGTTAAGAAAGCGACAGGAACAACAAAGGTGAAAAATAGGCGATAGACTGCTGGATAAGCCACCATCGGATATCGTCCTGCTTCTAGCAGTCCGCGCAGTACTTCCGTAACGTTGTAGACCTTAACAAACCAGATGCTGGTTGCCCCCAAAATAAACCAGAGACTATAGAGGATTACAATGCCGAAGCTGAGAGGGATTAAGCTAGCGAGATAGCTATACCAGGTTAAGCCGATTTTATTGCCAGCATAAATAATCAGGATTGTGCCAAAC
Organism: Cyanobacteria bacterium J06600_6; assembly: GCA_038529195.1. Taxonomy (GTDB): domain Bacteria; phylum Cyanobacteriota; class Cyanobacteriia; order Cyanobacteriales; family Xenococcaceae; genus Waterburya. The sequence goes on along the minus strand of JBCBEA010000469.1, from coordinate 2,177 downwards.
AGTAAGTCTGGCAAACCCCAGGGAGAGATGGTCTTTGTTGAGAGCCAAAATTGGCTGCTGATCGGCTTGAGTAAGACAAAATCGAGCGTCCCTTGTTCTACCTGTTTGACGATGCTATTAAGATTAGGAACGAGAAAAGTTGCCGAGAAGCCCTGTAAAAGCGTAAATAAACCCAGAACAATTGTTGCCTCCTGCCAATTCCAGCCGTCAAACGTATACCCAGTACGATAAAAAAGAGATAGCCCAAAGAGGCTACCTACTAGGTTTGCAATACTGGTCATGGTGGCGATCGCAAAGTTGAGTCGATATTCTAACTCTGTAGCGATCGCCGTAGACCAAAACAATCTCAATATTTTGAAGTAACGCTGCATCTTATCTATATAGATAGCTAGTTTAACTTCTAATAATCTACATGATTAAAAGCTAAAGGTAGTCCGTAACGTACCAATAATTAGATCGTCGTTATCGCTGTTGTTATCAGGGTTGTTGATATAGATAATGCCTGGAGTTACCGCAATATTATCGTTGAAACGATACTCGTAAAAAACTTCGGCATGTAAAGCCTGTTCTTCGTCATCATCAAAACCGTCTACGTCAATACTCGACTTAGCTACCCAAGGTTCCATACCGACAATAATTCCCCCCATGCTGCCTTCTTTGAGCAGATCGGGAAAGGCTAGAGTTGCTGCCCAGTTCCAGATATCTTGAGTTCCTCGTCCGACAGTTTGTCCACCGACATTAACTGTTTCTAAGGTTCTAACCTTACTCAAGCCACCCCAGCCACCGATAATAAGGCGATCGCTTAGGGCAAAGGAAAACTGTGCGCCATAGGAATTGCGAGCAGTAGGAACTCCGCCCTCAAATACTCCAGGATCGAGGGTATCTGCATCTTCACCTGCTGCGGTAAAAGACTGAATATTTGCTAGATCGCTACCTACCCCAGTATCACTCTGATCTTGAGCATGAACGTAAGTTAAAGCAATACCTAGTTTTTCAAAAGGAGTAATAGTTAGCTGACCAATAGCACTATAGGAGCCGTCAAACAATCCCGCATCTTCGCTCGGATCGCTAGCCTCACCGGCTAAATAACCCGCGCTAAACTCTAGCTTGTCGCCAAAGCTATGAATAATACCCAAACCTGTTTCTCCAGGTGGAAGATAAATGGGGCTGCGAGTTCCAAAAGCAGAAATTGAACCGCTACCACCGTCTCCATCGAGGACACTGAGAGTATTGGCAATATCGTCCGCAGCTAAACCTGCTGCACCGATCAGGACATTAGTATTCTCACCAATTGGGCGATCGTAAAATAAAACTTCTAAGCCGACATCGCCACCCGCAGGCTCCGCAAAGGCAATCTCCCCTTGAAACGTACCCGTGGTTTCAGAAAACTCAGGGAAGTTACCAGTAGATAGACGGGTAAAGAGTAAATCTTCCCCTGTAAAGCTAGTTTCTAATTCTATGCGAGTACGATAACCAAAGACAGGCACCTGGTCGATATCGTCATCACCTAGCTCTTCGTTTGAACCGCTGACAACGGAAGCTATACCAAAAATCGCTTCTCCCGCTAGTTTGGTAGTTGTCGAAAACTGACTGTCTTCAATTATTGCTGTACGACTTTCAATTTCGTCAACTCGACCTCCTAAACTAGCTAATTCTGCCTCAAATTCTTGGCTCAATTGACTAATTGCCTCAAGATCTGACTGAGCAACGCTAGAATCACCAGAAGAAGCAATCAGGCGTTCGATTTGATTGAGACAGGAGTTCAAACCCGCAGCAAATTCATAACGAGATAGAGGCTGGTTACCTCGATAGGTTTGGTTGGGAAAACCAGAAATACAGCCATAGCGATCAACCAAACTACGTAAGGCTTCGTACGCCCAGTCTGTGGGCGAGACATCTCGTAACTGGTTAACGTTAGTTACTTGACCAATGCTTCTATTTTCGGCTTCTTGCCCATAACGATCAACTTGCTGTAACAGTTCGCTATTCTGAGCCTGCGCTGCATTCCCATAAGTTCCTGCGATTAAAATAGCTAGCGCCAACGGCGTAGCCTTATTTGAAATATTCAACATTTTATAAGACACTCACTCTCTCACTACACATAAAGTTGCCCTAGAAGGCGATGCGATCGCAAATTACCTTTTCCACATCCTCAATGTAATGTGGCGCTAACCAGG
>JBCBEA010000468.1:0-3912 GCA_038529195.1 Cyanobacteria bacterium J06600_6 | reverse complement strand
CCATCATCCGCCACGAGCAGATTATCGAAAATCAGATCGCGAGTTAGTTGAGGGTCTTGTCCAGGAGGAACTGTCAATACTAGACGGCAGTCTGTGGGGTCTACTTGGGTGGTAACGCAGATCGTATCGTAGCCATTTTTTTCTCCAGTGGTCAGCTCTAATAATCCATCCTGGCGAAAAGATTCAAAACGAGACGTAATTGCATCACAACGTCTTTGGGGAGTCCATCCACCACCTAGCTCACTCGGAATTGCCCAGGGATAGCCCTGATTAGGCTGACTTTCAGGGTAGTACATCACAGTGTATTCACCATTGACTCGCTCACAGGTGAATCTAGTATCTGCGTCGCGAATTACATCTCTTGGTGGTGCAGGAACAGAACCAGGCTCGTTAATAATGACTTCTGGTGGTCGATTGTTCTGGGAAATAACTTGGCGAATCTGCTGGATGCTAGTAAAGTCTAATCCATTGACATCTAGAGCATTGACTGCAGCGGGTACTGCTGAAATTGCCATCGCGCCAGGAATAGTTGCCAAAGAAACTAAGGCTTTAAAGTGTTGTTTGAGATACTGGTTAAAATTCATAGATTGTAATGGCACTTTTAAAGATTTTTGAGATCGCTAGCAATTTTGAATATTTGATGAGCTAAGTAAATCGCTCGATTTAGCTCATATTTAATTTACTCTTCCCTCTTTTTGACGATAGAGACACACAAATGTTTCTGAGAAACTCGATAAATAAGTGATAATAATAGACAGACATCACAACAAGTCTCATGTACTACTAGTTATTAACTTAGCTGAAAATTAGCAGACGCTCGAAAAAATAGAGGTTTTATACAATTGAGTGGGAAACAAAGTTACGTTGTTGCTGCCGAAGCTTGGCAAGCTCTAGAATCGTCTATTATCTATTATCGCGATCGCCCGATCGGAACTTTAGCTGCCTGTGACTATGGTTCGCCGTCACTAAATTATGATCAGTGCTTTGTACGCGACTTCGTCCCCGCAGCCCTGATTTTTTTGATTAGGGGCAAAACTGAAATTGTCCGTAACTTTTTATTAGAGACTCTAAAACTACAGATTAAGGAAAAACAGCTAGATTTTCTCGAACCTGGACGGGGGCTGATGCCAGCGAGTTTCAAAGTGTTACATCAGGGAGATGAAGAATTTCTCAAGGCTGACTTTGGCGATCATGCTATTGGTCGAGTAACCCCCGTAGATTCTTGTCTGTGGTGGACATTTTTACTCAGAGCTTATATCAGAGCGACAGGAGAAAGTTCTTTTGCACACAGTCCTGAAATGCAAAAAGGAATTCGGTTGATTATTGAACTTTGTTTGTCAGCAAGGTTTGATATGTATCCAACTCTACTTGTACCAGATGGAGCATGTATGATTGATCGCCGTATGGGTATTAATGGTCATCCGCTGGAAATTCAAGCGTTATTTCATACTGCTCTTCGCTGTGCCAAAGAACTGCTGCTTAACAATAAAGAAAACGCCAAAATACTTCAGGCAATTGAGAATCGTATTCCACCTTTAACTAGCCATATTCGTCACAACTATTGGCTCGATCTCGAAAAGCTCAACGTCATCTATCGCTATAATTCTGAAGAATATGGAGAGGATGCGCTAAATCAGTTCAATATCTACGCTGAGTCGATTCCCTACGCCGAATTGAGCGAATGGTTTCCCGAACAGGGAGGTTACTTGGCAGGTAATTTGGGACCATCTCATCTAGACTGTCGATTTTTTGCCCTCGGCAACCTCATGTCAATTTTGTCTTCTTTGGTAATGCGCCAGCAGGGGCAGATTATTATGCATACCATCGAGGAAAAGTGGGAAGATTTGATTGGCTGGATGCCGATGAAGATTTGCTTCCCCGCCCTAAAAAATCGCGATTGGCAGGTGCTTACTGGTTGTGACCCCAAGAATCGTCCCTGGTCTTATCATAACGGTGGAAACTGGCCCGTACTGCTGGGCTTCTTTGTGGCAGCAGCAGTTAAAATGGATCGTTTAGATTTGGCTCAAAGAGCAATCGATTTAGCTGCAAAGCGCCTACATAAAGATGAATGGGCAGAATATTACGATGGTAAAAATGGTCGCCTTGTGGGTAAAGAAGCCAGAAAATATCAGAACTGGACTATTTCTAGCTTTTTGCTAGCTCAAGATTTAGTAGACAATCCTGAATATCTTGACTGGATTTCTCATGATTAAATCTGTTTTCCGCTTCTAGGATCGGCAAAGCGATCGCCTTTCAGGTTCAAGTATTAAAGAAACATAAGTTTTGTAGACTTTATTGCTTAATATGACCTGCGACGGATTATGGCTATGAGAAGATTAGCTTATGTATAGATAGTCCAAGGATAAGTAGTTGTGAATTAAAGCGGGCTATTCCCAGGCGAATAAAAGAGGAAATTATGAATAAGGCGATCGGCATTATCGGACTGTTAAGCAGTTTTGCTTTAGCGAGCTTGGTTCGAGCCGAAAACCCCCAGCATCTTCAACAGCTAGATATGACGGGGGAGTGCGTCGCCTGCAATTTATCAGGGGCAGACTTGAGGGATGCGCATTTGATTGGCGTAGATTTACGTCATGCGGACTTGAGTCATGCTAATTTAACTGGAGCAAATTTGGAAGGTGCAGATTTAACGGGAGCGAACTTAGAGGGAGCAATTCTAGATTCGGCATTTGTGACTAATGCTAGTTTGAATAACACTAATTTAGACCGAGTCGATTTCACCGCAGCGATAATTTATGATGCGGACACTCGTGGTGCATCCATGAATAATTTAAATTTAACTAACGCCCAGATTTACAATACAGGAATCTCGATTGGTGGGACTGAAGAATAAGGCTGGAAAGATAAAAAATACTTATTTTGTCTGTGGTGGCGACGACGTATATCCCAGCAAATACCCGATCGCCAGTAAATAATTTTTTTAGGATATTGATTTAATTTCTAGATAATGCGATCGCTCTAATTAAAGCTAAGAAGATTGCCAACCAAGCTGAATGTGACAGACTTTTCTAAGATAAAGGCAGAAACCTGATTCAACATAGTCCAGATGAGCCTAACCTCAGAAATACTTGCCCAGCAGCCCGATAACGTTTTAGAAAGATTGCGCCGTACAGATCAGTTTTGGTCGGCTTTAAAATCGGGAGAAATAGATGTGGCAGAGGTTGTCAAGAATAATTCTGGGACAATCGGCGAGACAGAAACAGACATTGTAATTTGTGGCGGGACGTTAGGCATACTTTTGGGTACAGCACTACAGCAGCTTGGTTGGCGAGTTACCCTAATTGAGCGCGGGATTTTGAAAGGTAGAGAGCAGGAATGGAATATTTCACGTCATGAACTACAAACTTTGGTTGACTTAGAGTTGCTGACTGAGGCAGAGTTAGAAATTGCGATCGCTACAGAATATAATCCAGCCAGAGTCGGTTTTAAGGATGGAACAACAGTTTGGGTTAAAGATGTATTAAATATTGGAGTCGATCCCGTTTATTTATTAGAACAGCTCAAGCAAAAGTTTCTGGAGGCGGGAGGTAAACTGCTAGAAAATACGGCATTTAAGGCTGCCACCGTTTATGCAGATGGTGTAGCGATCGACATTGGGGAAGATAGGCTTAAAGCTCGTCTATTAATTGACGCGATGGGTCACTTTTCGCCGATTATTAAACAGGCTAGACAAGGTACAAAACCCGATGCAGTCTGTGTAGTAGTGGGAAGCTGCGCCCAAGGATTTCCTGACAATCAAACGGGAGATTTAATTTATTCTTTCACGCCCATCATTAACCAGTGCCAGTATTTCTGGGAAGCTTTTCCTGCCAAAGATGGTCGCACTACCTATATGTTTAGCTACCTTGATGCTAATTCCCAAAGACCAAGTATTGAGTACTTTATGAATGAATA
>JBCBEA010000467.1:0-3916 GCA_038529195.1 Cyanobacteria bacterium J06600_6 | reverse complement strand
GGGAAAAATTGAAATTTACGGAGCAGAAAAACTAGATTTTGTTGCTCTCAAGGGAAATGCCTTGAAAGGCGACAATGAACTGATCCTTGACTTGCCTGCTGGACAAAATTCTCCTCTTGGTTGGCAGGTAGGCGATCGCCTAGCTTTAGGTGGTACTCGCTATCGTCATACTGCAACAGATGAAAACAATAATCGCTATCACGACGAAGAGTTGACAATTACGGCAATCAACGGCAACCGCATTCGATTTACAAATAAGGATATTACGAATGGGGATGATCGCGTTTTGCGATTCAATCACGAGCTTCCAGAAGGCTTTGAAGATGAACTAGATCTCTACGTTGCTAATACGACTCGTAATATCAGTTTTGCCACCGAAAATGGTGAAAATGTACCAACTAAGCAGCGGGGTCATGTAATGTTTATGCACAATCCTGATGTAGTGGTGCAAAACGCAGGCTTCTATGATCTAGGTCGAACAGATAAAAATCAGTTAATTGATGACCCAGGGGAAAATATTGATGGTTCGACTGGTTTTGGTAAAAACCCTCGCGGTCGCTATGCCTTCCATTTTCATAAAACTGGACTAGACCCTAATCAAAATCCTGCATTAGCAAAGGGTAATGCTGTTGTGGGCAGTCCTGGTTGGGGACTAGTACATCATGCTAGTAATGCTGTATTGGAAGACAACGTAGTGTTTGACGTAGTCGGTGCGGGAATTGTTGCTGAAGCTGGGAATGAAATTGGTGCCTGGCGTAATAATTTAACGATGAAAATGACGGGAGACGATCGCCGTAATGATATTGATTTAAATGGACCGAGAGAATTTTTATTTGACTTTGGATTTAACGGAGAAGGCTACTGGATACAGGGAGCATCACAAATTGATATTGAAGATAATATTGCCATTAGTTCTCGGGCAGGCATTGCTTTCTTTGGTTCTGATGCCGAGAGTGAAGAATTTCGGGAAGTAGAAAAAATTTCGGTTGACATTTTACCTGATGCCTGGAAAAACATTGCTCAAGGCACTGCAGATGAGACAATGATCGATGTATCTGCTGTCCCTATTCGTAAACTGTCGGGTTTTGAAAGTTACAATTCAGGAGATGGTATTTTCTCCTGGGGCAAGCTGCAAAACAAAGATGGTCAGCTAAGTTTTAACTTTGGTAACGACGAGCAAACTAATCCTGCTCATGATTTTCGCTGGACAGCAGAGAATTTTAAGCTCTGGAATATTGTTGGTTCTGGTGTTGCCCTAAAATATAATTCCAACGTCGATTTGGACAATGGGCTAATTTTAGGTATGCCTCAGCGTCTAAATAGCAGTGGTGTTAGCGTTAATGACTCTTCTAACAGGCTAAATTTCAATAGTCTCCACATAGAAGGTTTTAATAATGGCATCAGAATTCCATATGATGCAAACAAAGATTTTGTTGGATCAAGAATTGAGAATAGTTATTTCGCCAATAACCAAAATAATTTCGCACCAACTAATGGACAGCTTGTCGTACAAAAAGGGGAAGAAGATTTTCCTGCATTTTTCCAAGTTGAGGATAACAATATATTTGAGATTGAGAGCAACAACCGTTTACCTCAAGCTAAATTTGTTAGTCAAGTAATTGGTGGATTGGCAAGGAACTTTGATGCCAGCACTTCTTTTGATAGTGACTCAGCGTACCTAAAAAAGGACAGCAAGGGTATTATCAGTTACGGCTGGGATTTTGATAGTGACGGTAACATAGATAAGTTTGGTCGTCAGGCTAGTCACCACTTCGATCTCCCTGGAACAAAAGACGTAACTCTTACTGTTTGGGATCGAGAAGGAGCATCGACCAGCTTAACCAAAACTTTTAATATTCAATCGAGCGATTATCGCAATGCTTTTATTGACAGCAGCTTTAGCAATTTAGATCAGTTTGCACCAACGAGAGAAAGCAATAGTGTTTATAGTAACGCTGGTTGGTTTGCTACTTCTGGAGCGAGATATGACAGCAAGATAGGCAATGGTGGTGCTGCCATTTTAAGCGGCAAGGCAAGATCCGCAATAGGTCAAGTTGTTCAAGATAACGCTATGCGAAGAGGTTTGCAAACCTTGAAAATCGATCTTAAAAATACGGAAGGTATTATGAAAGAGAAATTTTTGAACAATGTCACGGTAAGTTTATGGGGTATTGATGGGGAATTCGATAACAATCCTTACTATAACCAAGGACCAACTCAGGCAGGTGCATTATCTATGCAAAGTGACAAACTCATGGAGCAAAGCATAGGCGGAACTAGTTTTGACTGGAAAACTTTTAATTGGGATGTAGATTTGGGAGATGGCTATCAGTTCTTATTAATTCAGGTGACAGGAGCAAAAGTTAAAGATGCAGGAGACTATGTAGCAGTGGATAATATTAGATTAGCAGATTAAATTAATTGGAGTGCAATCGGGGTGATTGCCAATCACCTCGGAATTATCGATACAGCAGAAGCCAGATCTTGATTAGGTTTAATCATAGTTTTTAAGCGCCTGCTCGTAGACAGTTTTTATTTTTGGTGCAATTACGTCCCAAGTATAGTTGTTTTTGACGTGATCTATGCAGGCATGACTATCTGGCAGCTGTCTTCGACCTGATAAAGTCTCGGTAATTCCTGCTGCTATATCTTTAGCTGCTGGACTTTCCAAAACCAGATTCGGAGAAAATGGACGCAAAATTTCAGGAATTCCGCCAATGGGGGTTCCTAAGACCGGGGTTCCCGTGGCAAGTGACTCAATAACGATTAGACCAAATCCTTCTAGAGCAACTGTTGGCACGATAGAGAAGTTAGCCGCACGGTAGCACAAAGGTAGATCTTCATCTGCTACATATCCTAGAAGTTTGATATTATCTACGAGTCCTAATTCTACAATCTGAGTCTGAAGACTGTCAGCTAATTCTCCTTTTCCTCCTATATACAGGAGAGTGTCAGGATATTGTTGACAAACTTCTGACATCGCCGCGATCAAGTTTTCTAAACCCATTCTTCTTGCTAGGCGGCGAATACAAAAAATTACTGTTTTATTGGTGTCCCAGCCGAGTTTTTGTCGAGCTTCCTGCTTCGATTCTTGGATATTAAAATACTCTAAATCTACTCCACCAGGAATGACATTAATTTTTTCCAGGGGCACCGCGTATTCTTGGTGCAGAACATCACGAAAGGTTTGAGATAGGACAATAAATTCTTGCGATCGCTGATAAGTCTTTTGCTCTAACCACTTTTTGGCTTTAACTGCCAAACTTTTACTGCTCTCGACATCGCTTTCTAAAGCCCAAGGTCCATGAAAATGAGTCACCAAAGGACGATCCTGCAAAAGGTTTAGGAGCGGAAAAGCATAAAAAGCAAAGTGAGAAACAATCACATCATAGTGCTGCTTGGTGGTTAAGTTTTTAAAATTCTTTCTCACTCCCAACCAGCGTTTGAGTAAAGAAACATTAGAATTGGCAAAAGCGCGAACACGTTGCTGAGAATATTTGTTCGCATTTTCTGACCCTGCGACCAGACCATCAAAGCCGATTCCCGCAGCAGCAAAATTATTATTGCAATCGTAATAATAACGATTTAATCCTCCCGCTCGTTCTGGAAACCAGCCCATACCAATTTGTAAAGTTTGCATTATATATAATTGCTGAATAATTTCAAGGTTAAGCGTCTAAAACTTTCTTTGTAGCTATAAGATATTATAAATTCATCAGTGACCATGTCTAAATTTAATTACCAGAAAAACATCCTGAGTTCGGGTGATAAGTACCGAAAATAAATGTTACTCAAAATCTTCAGAAGTTTCTTTATTTGATAGCAACAAAAAAACAACTTTGCAAAAGCATGGATGTTGAATTGTGCATCTGAAATTCAGCGCTTCTTAATTAATATTTTGCATGTTTATTGTATT
>JBCBEA010000466.1:0-3933 GCA_038529195.1 Cyanobacteria bacterium J06600_6 | reverse complement strand
CGATCGCTAATATTGGGAATTATTTGAATTAACGCTGCTGCCAGTACATGGCATGGATCGATCTTGGTATGGTGATGAGAAGTTAATCAATGCCCAATTATTATGTCCGATATAGTCCCCTCAATCGAATTTTTTCAAGGTGTTGCCGAAAATTTAAGCGGTGTTAGTCTACGACGCAATAAAAAAACAGGAGTGCGCAATGTTCTGATGATCTTTGATTCTCTCAATGCCTTAGAGAAGTTTAATAGCTTTACCAAAGGTTCGGCTCAAAATTTAGCTCTGATCGATTCGGAAGGAGAAATTTTAGTCAGACCAGACTCCGTAAAAATGATTTTTGGTGGTGATGAGGGGAACGAACTCAAGCGGGTAAACTGCACTTTTGAAATTGATTCAGATAGTCATTGGCATCGATTTACGCGCTTTATGGAACGTTATGCCAAAGCCAACGATATGGAGTTTGGCAAGAAATAATACGATTGCAAATCATTAAATAATACGATTGCAAATCATTGGGCAATTGATTGTTCTGCGAATCGCTTCTACAGATAGAGGTATATTAAAACTTTAGGTTGGTTAGCAATACTCTATATATCTAACCGTCAGTTTATTTAAGCAATATATTTTATGAAAATCGCCATTACAGGGGCAACGGGACTAGTTGGCAGTCGTTTGGTCGGACAGCTAAACCAAGCAGGACATCAAATTTTAGTTCTGACCCGTAACCCGAATAAAGCCCAAAAAGTTTTTCCTGCGTCTGCTTTCCCTAACTTAGAAACCGTACAGTACACGCCTCAAGAATCGGGTGCATGGCAGCAAAGTATCTCTGGTTGTGATGCGGTAATCAACCTTGCAGGAGAACCGATCGCCGAGCGCTGGAGTCCCAGTCAGAAGCAGGCAATTATGGAAAGTCGCCAGCTAGGTACGCGCAAAATAGTTGAAGCGATCGCCATGGCGGAACAAAAGCCCCAAGTTTTAGTTAGCGGTTCGGCAATTGGCTACTACGGTACGAGCGAAACTACCGCTTTTGATGAAACAAATAGTGCTGGTAGCGATTTCTTGGCGCAGGTATGCCAAAACTGGGAAACCGAGGCGCAAAAGGTAACAGAACAGGGAGTACGATTGGTTATTCTCCGCATTGGTATCGTCTTGGCAAATGGCGGTGCGTTAGGCAAGATGATTGGTCCTTTCAAAATGTTTGCGGGTGGACCAATTGGTAGCGGAAAACAGTGGTTCTCTTGGATTCACCGTGATGATTTAGTAAGCTTGATTGCAAAAGCGGTTGAAGATTCATCTATGTCGGGAGTCTATAACGCGACTGCACCCAATCCCGTGCGGATGGGCAAACTATGTCAGACGTTAGGAGAAGTAATGAACCGTCCTTCCTGGCTACCCGTACCCGATTTTGTCTTGGAAGTGTTGCTTGGCGACGGGGCGATCGTCGTTTTAGAAGGGCAGCAGGTGCTACCAAAACAAACACAGCAAACTGGATTCAGCTATCAATATCCAGAGTTAAAACCCGCGCTAGCAGAAATTGTTAAATAGGCATTGGGGAATGAGGAATAAAGAATTGGGAATTTAGGATAACCAACGCTCAATTTATGCGGGCTTCTTAAATATCAAAAAATGCTGTTCTGGTAAAAACTGTTTCGTTGCCTGCCACTTTAAACCCACCGCCTTCAGCTCTTTCTTGACCTGCTTTTGGGTCATTTTGTGCAACGGCTTAATCATAATCATTGGATTCTCTTTGCGGTATTCCAACAGCACAACCCTACCCCCTGGCTTCAATGCAGAAACTATGCCCTCCATCATCTCTCTGGGATAGGCAAACTCGTGATAGGCATCGACCATAAACGCCAGATCGATACTAGCTGAAGGTAAGTTTGGGTTATCTTCTGCTCCCAATACGGTTTCAATATTCTCGATCTGCTGCTTTTCTTGCATGTTGGCGATCGCCTGAAGCATTTCGGGCTGAATATCCACCGCATAAACCTTACCCTCTGGAACCTGCTGGGCAATGCGAGAGCTAAAGTAGCCCGAACCCGCACCAATGTCTGCCACTACATCGTCGGGCTTAAGGCTTAGGCTTTCTACCGTCAGATCGGGTTTTTCCTCAGAGATACGGCTGGGTCGCTCTAGCCAGCTTTTTGCCTGATGTCCCATATAGTGGGCAATCTCGCGATTCATATAGTATTTGCCGATGCCGTCGGGATTATGAATTCGCTTTTCGCGGTAATAGGAATCTTGGGCTAGAGCAGGAGGAATATAGATTAGGTTGCTTAGTAGTATTGCGATCGCAGCTACGGAAGCAGCGAATTTAGTAAAGTATTTTTGGCTAGTTTTCATGTTCAATTAGAAACTCATTCTTAAAGCTGACGGTTTTTAGACGAAAGATTGCTTATGATTAAGACATAGTTATAAAACTTTAATAATATACATGATTGCTAATTCCTTTGACGTCAAAGGTATCAAGAAATTAATTCAAGATAAAATTTTATTTGGTAATGAGCCAACTACTGAATTACTGGGCATCCTGACTGTTTATTTTGTTCAGGGAATACTCGGATTATCTCGATTAGCGGTTAGCTTTTTTTTAAAAGATGACTTGGGTCTAACGCCAGCGGAAGTAGCTGCCCTGACAGGGATCACTGCCTTACCCTGGATTATTAAACCTCTATTTGGATTTATCTCTGACGGTTTACCAATTTTTGGCTATCGTCGCCGACCATACCTAATTCTCTCAGGAATACTCGGCACTTTATCTTGGCTGGCATTAGCGACCATCGTTGATGATACTTTTTCCGCAACCCTAATTATTCTCTTAACCTCTCTCTCTGTTGCCGTTAGCGACGTAATCGTTGATTCTTTAATTGTTGAACGGGCAAGAGAAGAGTCTTTAGCACAGTCTGGATCTTTACAGTCCTTATCCTGGGGTGCTTCTGCCCTTGGTGGTCTACTCACAGCTTATTTTAGTGGGCTGCTGCTACAGCATCTAAGTAACAACCAAGTTTTTGAAATTGTCGCTACCTTTCCCCTAATCGTTTCTGCCGTCGCCTGGCTGATTACAGAGGACAAAATCGATAAAAACAATCCGGAGACTGCTATTCCTCCAGTCAAAGGTCAAATAAAGCAGCTGTGGGGCGCAGTTAAGCAGAAACAAGTCTGGTTACCGATTGCCTTTCTGTTTGTTTGGCAGGCAACTCCTACGGCTGACTCGGCTTTCTTTTTCTTTAGTACCAACGAGCTAGGATTCGAGCCTGAATTTCTGGGGCGAGTACGGTTAGTTACCAGTTTTGCCTCATTGGTCGGAATTTTCTTATTTCAGCGTTATCTCAAAACCGTTCCCTTTCGTAAAATACTGGGTTGGAGTACGGTGATTGCTGCGGTCCTGGGCATGACAACCCTGCTGCTAGTTACCCATGCAAATCGTAGTTTGGGAATTGGCGATCGCTGGTTTAGTCTCGGAGATAGTTTAATTCTGACTGTTGTGGGACAAATTACCTGGATGCCTGTCTTAGTACTATCGGCACGTTTATGTCCGAAAGGAGTAGAGGCGACTCTATTTGCCCTGTTGATGTCAATTTGGAACTTATCTGGGCTGCTGTCTCATGAGTTTGGAGCATTACTTACCGCTTGGCTGGGAGTCACCGAAACCAACTTTGATAAGCTATGGCTACTGGTGATTATTACCAATCTTTCTACTCTATTACCTCTACCATTCTTAGGCTGGCTACCGTCAGGAGATCCTCAGGAAGAAATGTCTAATGCCGAACTTGCTCCCGCAGAAGCTCCTGTCCATCATGCAGGTTCTCTAGTTGAGTCAGGAATTAATCCTGGTTTAGTCCCAGAATTTGCGATTAATACTCCTGCTAACAACGGTAAAAGAAAAAAATAGAAGAGCAATTAGAGCCTCGGATTACTTACAGCCGTTTTCAG
>JBCBEA010000465.1:0-3940 GCA_038529195.1 Cyanobacteria bacterium J06600_6 | reverse complement strand
GTCTTGCGATTAGCTACTGTTTAAAGCAGAGAGATATCGACCACATTGTTTTTGAGAAGAATCACATCGGTTATTCTTGGCAACAAAAGCGTTGGGATACTTTTTGTTTGGTAACTCCTAATTGGCAATGCACCCTACCTGGCTATCACTATCCGGGGAATGATCCTGATGGTTTTATGCAGCGAGATGGGATCGTCGAATATATCAAAGACTACGCTCAATCTTTCGATCCACCTATCAGGGAAGGAGTAGAGGTTTTCTCCGTTGCTAAAGATAATTCCCAGGGATTATTCGAAATAACTAGCTCGATTGGCAGCTACACAGCAGATCAAGTGGTAGTTGCGACAGGAAGCTACCACCAGGCGAAGATACCGCGAATTGCCGAGAAGTTCGCCCAGAATATATTGCAACTTCACTCTTCTGACTACAAAAACCCAGAATCTTTGCCAGAAGGAGAAGTTCTAGTGGTTGGAACCGGTCAGTCAGGCTGTCAAATAGCAGAAGACATACACCTTACGGGGAAAAAAGTGCATCTCTGTGTTGGTGGCGCACCGCGATCGCCCCGCGCATATCGAGGCAAGGATGTTGTTGATTGGCTAGATCGGCTGGGATATTACGATCTTACTGTCGATAATCATCCGGATCGAGAAAACGTGAGAACCAAGACCAATCATTACGTAACTGGACGTGGTGGTGGTCATGAAATAGATTTGCGCACCTTTGCAACGCAAGGAATGCAGCTATACGGTTCGCTTAAAGATGTGCGAGGTGATTATCTAGATTTTAAGTCTAATTTGAAGCACAACCTAGATCGTGCCGATGATGTGGCTGAAAGCATTAAGCGTACTATCGATGAGTATATTGATCGCAGCAACATCGACGCGCCGAGGGAGACTCCTTACCAGCCAGTCTGGCAGCCAGAAAGTGAGGTCTTAGAACTTGACTACCAAGCAACTAATATCACTTCCGTAGTCTGGTGCGTTGGCTATAAAACGAACTTTAGTTGGGTTGATGTTCCCGTATTTGATGGCAAGGGTTATCCCTGTCACGATCGCGGTGTCACTAGTGCTAAAGGCTTGTACTTTCTCGGTCTACCTTGGTTGTATACCTGGGGTTCGGGAAGATTTTCGGGAATCGCTAGAGATGCGGAATATCTGTCAGACTACATTGCCAAAAGAACAAAATACGCCTACCCAGGGACTTTGTTGGCTGTTAACGAAGCTGCGATCGGATCGTGAATCAATGGACAATAGACAATTGCTCCTCTCCTTTTGATTTGCTAACAACTAACAATGAACCACTAACTACTAACTACTAACAAATAAAAAATTATGCCTGAAGTTACTACCCCCCAACACAAAGCTGGTGATTTCTTTGTTGATTACGAAGAAAAAGTGTTTCCCGATATACAAGCCGAGCCAGGAGAGAAAGCTCTAGTTACCTTTCATACTGTGGCTTTTGAAGGTTCAATTGGGTTAGTGAATTTATTACAGGCTACCCGCTTGATTCGCAAAGGTTTTGAAACTTCTGTCTTACTGTATGGTCCTGGGGTGACCTTGGGTATACAGCGAGGCTTTCCGAAAATCGGCGATGAATCATTTCCTGGACATCAGGCAATGAATAACCAGCTAATCAAGATTATGGAAGAGGGTGCAAAAGTATATGCCTGTCGCTTTGCACTGCAAGCACTATACGGACACGGCGAACCTTCCTTGATTCCTGGCATTACTCCCATCAATCCATTGGATGTTTTGGATATTGTCTTGATGCACCGCAAAGATGGTGCATTTATTCTTGACACTTGGACAATGTAAGGTAATTGGTATCTGCAACTAGTGATAGAGAATCCGAGGTGATTTTGTGCTGGAACTACGACCTAATTGTGAGTGCTGCGATCGCGATTTACCACCAGATTCTAAGAAAGCGGTTATCTGCACTTTTGAATGTACTTTTTGTAAAGTCTGCGCTGAAACAAAGTTGAATTTTGTTTGCCCTAACTGTAGTGGAGATCTGGTTACTCGTCCTACTAGACCTCTTACAGGAGTTTATTCTTTAGAAAATTGTCCTGCGTCTACCAAGCGAGTTTATAAGCCTGAAAACTGTATGTCTACTGCTTAAAAAAAGGATTTAGAAAATGAACTATTCCCGCACAATTAAAGCTGCTGCGGTGCAGATATCACCCGTCCTGTATAGCCGAGAAGGAACGACAGAAAAGGTATTAAAGGCGATCGCCGATGCAGCAAAGGAAGGAGTGCAGCTAATTGTTTTTCCGGAAACTTTTATTCCCTACTATCCTTATTTTTCTTTTATTCAGCCTCCCGTCTTGATGGGCAAAGAGCACATGAGGCTTTATGAGGAAGCGGTAGAAATTCCGAGTCCTTTAACTAATGCTGTGAGTAGTGCTGCTCAAGCCAACGAGATGGTGGTGGTGTTGGGAGTGAACGAACGTGATGGGGGTTCTTTATACAATACTCAGCTAATCTTTGATGCCAATGGTAGTTTGCTACTCAAGCGTCGTAAGATTACCCCGACTTATCACGAACGGATGGTATGGGGACAGGGAGACGGATCGGGTCTGCAGGTGTTGGATACGGCGGTGGGGAAAGTTGGTGCGCTAGCCTGCTGGGAACACTATAATCCCCTGGCTAGATATAGTCTGATGGCACAGCAGGAACAAATCCACTGCGCTCAGTTTCCTGGTTCGATGGTGGGACAAATTTTTGCCGATCAGACCGAAGTAACTGTCAGACATCATGCTCTAGAGGCTGGCTGTTTTGTAGTTAATTCTACTGGCTGGCTAAGTCCCGAACAGGTGGCTGAGATATGTCCCGATGAAGGGTTACAAAGAGTATTAACAGGTGGCTGCTACACAACTATTATCTCTCCTGAAGGTGTTCCCCTCTGCGAACCAATTACGGAAGGAGAAGGAATGGCGATCGCCGATCTAGATTTTTCTTTAATCACGAAACGTAAGCGGATGATGGACTCTGTGGGGCATTATTCTCGTCCCGATCTATTGCAGCTTAAAGTTAATCAAGATTCTTACACTGTTTGGCAAAAGGCTCAGGATCATGATTACTCTCAGTCAGATAAAACTTCTAGTGAACCAATACAGGACGAAGCCAGTCCGACTTTACCTTTGATAAAACAATGGACAAACGAAAATTAATTACAGATCTACAGTCTCAGGGTTTAAAACTTCTAGATCGCGATATAGGGAGAAAAGGAGGGGCAGGACCATCGGATCACAAAGCTGTCACAATAGACGGTACGACGGTAATGATTCCGATTCATACTAGCGTTGCCGACCAATCTAGATATACATTGGCAGATTTTCACAAGCAGTCTGTTAATTATCAGAAATCTTATGTCATAGAGAGAGAGGGGGAGGGAATCACATCGATCCAATTTCCCGATCAGCCGAAATTTTATAACCTTAAAACTGCCGAGGGAATTCCCTACAGCCAGATAGCTTTATTACACAGCCATAATGTTTTAGCCACTACTGTATTGCAAACCTGCATTCGCTACAGTAACCGTAATACAGCCTGTCAGTTTTGCGCGATTGAACAGTCTCTTGCAGCGGGCAAAACCATTGCTCAAAAAACTCCTGCACAGTTGGCAGAGGTCGCAGAAGCAGCGGTGAGACTAGACGGAATCGAACAGTTAGTAATGACTACGGGTACGCCAAACACTACAGATCGGGGTGCAGCCTATTTAGTTGAATGTGCCAAGGCAGTTAAAGCTAAAATTGACTTACCAATTCAGGCACAGTGCGAACCCCCCAATGATTTTATTTGGTTTCAACGAATGCTAGAGGCGGGAATAGATACTTTGGGAATGCACATAGAGGTAATTGAACCAGCAGTGCGCGATCGCATTATGCCAGGAAAAGCCAAAGTATCTTTAGACTATTACTTTGAAGCATTTGAGGCAGCGG
>JBCBEA010000464.1:0-3941 GCA_038529195.1 Cyanobacteria bacterium J06600_6 | reverse complement strand
GTCGAAAAATAAGATTGAGGTTAGATTGGATGTTGTGTAATTTCACAGTTAGCTCAGTCGATTGTAAGTTACTGATGCCCAGTGTAATTAACATATTCTTAAATTTATTAACTAAGCAATCTATAGCCGACTTAAATATAGGTAGTAATACGCTGCTTCATGCAGAATACTGTACTTCAAGCCAAGAAAGATAGGCATTAATACTTATGAAAGATAATTCTCTGAAAGATAACAAGAAGCTACTTCTCATAGATGACGATCCTAACTTAATTCTTCTGGTTAAAGATTATTTGGAATTTAGAGGATACAACGTCGATACCGCAGAGAACGGTCGAGAGGCGCTAGAAGTTCTGGATAATCTTGTTCCTGACATGATTATTTGTGATGTAATGATGCCAGAAATGGATGGCTACACTTTAGTCAAGCATATTCGAGAAGAAGCTGTTACTAATCGTATTCCTGTCCTATTTCTTTCTGCTAAAGGACAAAGCCAAGACCGCGTCAAGGGTCTAAACGAAGGCGCGGATGTTTACATGTCCAAACCATTTGAACCCGAAGAATTAGTGGCACAGGTGGAATCGTCTCTCAAGCAGATTAAACGCTGGGAACAGGGACGTCCTAAAGGTCTTGACGGGGCGCCAACTATTGTTGTTCCCCATAATGTAGAATTGACCCCTACCGAAACGAAAGTGGTACAGCTAGTGGCAAAAGGCATGGCAAACCGAGAGATTGCCAACCAATTAAATGTCAGCCAGAGAACGATTGAAAGTCACGTTTCCAATATGCTGAATAAAACTAGCTTAAATAATCGTACAGAACTTGCTCGTTGGGCAATTGAAAGCAGCATGGCATAAGGTTTAAGCTTTTATTAAATGGACTCTAAGAAAAAGCTTGTCAGAAATCCGAAGAGTCTGCTACTATATATTTCTAGTGCTGGCGTAGCTCAGTTGGTAGAGCAGCTGATTTGTAATCAGCCGGTCGCAGGTTCAAGTCCTGTTGCCAGCTTCTGAAATAGATTGACCAACATTTCCGACATAGTTGTACAATTGACAGTTGTATCAGACCGAACAGACTGTGATTGAACGCTATACACTGCCCGAAATGGGCGAAATTTGGACAGACAACTATAAGCTAAAAACCTGGTTGCAGGTTGAAATAGCAGTCTGTGAGGCTCAAGCTGAACTTGGCTATACTCCTCAAGAAGCTGTTGACGAAATTAAGGCCAAAGCCAATTTTGACCCCCAAAGAGTCTTAGAAATAGAGGCAGAAGTGCGTCATGACGTGATTGCTTTTCTGACTAACGTTAATGAATATGTTGGCGATGCAGGACGATACATTCATGTAGGTTTGACAAGTTCTGACGTTTTGGATACTGGGATTGCCCTACAGATGGTGGTTAGCCTCAATCTCATCCTCGAACGTCTAGAAGAACTAGTTCAAGCAATCCGTTATCAGGCACAACAGCATCGTTATACCGTCATGGTTGGTCGTTCCCATGGTATTCATGCCGAGCCAATTACCTTCGGTTTCAAGTTAGCAGGTTGGTTAGCAGAAGTTTTACGAAATCGCGATCGCCTGGTTAGATTGCGTAAGGAAATTGCCGTAGGTAAAATTTCTGGTGCGGTGGGTACTTATGCCAACGTCGATCCAAAAATAGAAGAGATTGCCTGTCAGAAACTAGGTTTAAAACCTGATTGTGCTTCGACACAGGTCATTTCTCGCGATCGTCATGCAGATTATGTTCAGCAGTTGGCTCTACTTACAGCATCAATCGAACGCTTTGCTGTTGAGATTCGTAACCTACAGCGTACAGACGTGTTGGAAGTTGAAGAATTTTTCTCGAAGAAGCAAAAAGGTTCATCGGCAATGCCTCACAAGCGTAATCCTATTCGCTCAGAGCGTTTGACAGGGATGGCGCGGATTGTACGAGGAAATGCCGTCGCCGCCTTGGAAAACGTTGCTCTGTGGCACGAAAGAGATATTTCTCACAGTTCTGTCGAACGAGTCATCTTACCCGATAGCTGCATTTTGACTCACTTTATGTTGAAAGAAATTACTGGCTTGGTGAAAAATCTGCTGGTTTATCCTGACAACATGAAACGCAATATGAACGTTTATGGCGGAGTCATCTTTAGCCAAAGAGTGATGCTTACTCTGGTAGAAAAAGGCATGAAACGCGAAGATGCTTATAGCGTCGTGCAACAACGCGCTCATGAAGCCTGGAAC
Organism: Cyanobacteria bacterium J06600_6; assembly: GCA_038529195.1. Classification (GTDB taxonomy): domain Bacteria; phylum Cyanobacteriota; class Cyanobacteriia; order Cyanobacteriales; family Xenococcaceae; genus Waterburya. The sequence goes on along the minus strand of JBCBEA010000464.1, from coordinate 1,715 downwards.
AAAATCGACGGTGACTTCCGTAAGCTGGTTTCTCAGGATGAGACAGTAACAAAAACTTTATCCAGCGAAGAGATTGATGCTTGCTTCGATCCAAACCATCATCTAAAAAATCTGGATGAGATTTATCAAAGATTGGGAATTTAATTCTTAATGACTGGTGTTACTCATCAAAATATTAATGGACGCTGATTAACAGGGAAAGGTTAACCAGAAAGGGAGTGATGCTTTTTTTCATTTTTGGTCAAAACGCGAATATTGACACTTATGGAAGATGAGCACATTGAGCAATATATGAATAGGCTATTTACAAATAAGAAATTGCTTACTCATCGTTTAATTTTGATCGCCAGAGCTTTTATTGTTGGTTTGGCGATCGCTTTTTGCTCATTTATAACCAGTGGCGTTAATTCTCAAGCACCAGATACATCGAACTTACCCCCTGCCAAAGTTCATGCTTTACCTCTGTCTTTAGCTAAATGGAATAGCGATCGACAGGAAAATTATTTTGAGGAGATAGAATCGACTCCCCTAGGTTATTTAGTCTGGACAAATCTGCCGATTAAGGTCTATGTAGATTCAGTTGAACCAGCCAATACCGCAGCTAATCAGCGTTTCCAGCAGTGGACTACAGCAGCAAAACAGGCGATCGCCGAATGGAATGTTTATCTACCTTTAGAAGAAGTGCAAGATAAACAGCAGGCTGACATAACTATTATGCGATCGCAACCTAAACGAGAGATAAAACTGAATTCTGAGACGGGTTTATATGATATTCCCCGGGCAGTTGCAGCCCAAACTAACTATAAATTTTATCTAACTGAAAATTACACGACTATCGCCATGGGGATGACAATCAATGTCAGCCCTAACTTTACGGGAGTTTCTCTACTCGGCACCATGCGTCACGAATTAGGTCATGCACTGGGGCTTTGGGGGCATAGCCCGAATAAAAATGATGCGCTGTATTTTTCCCAGGTGAGCAATCCGCCGACAATTTCCAAACGGGATCTCAATACCCTAAAAAAGATTTATCAACAGCCAACTAGATTAGGTTGGAAAATTCCCTAGATCACCACCTCTCCCCAACCCCTCTCCTACATAGAAAGGGGCGAATAACAAAGCACAATTGTTAAATTAAATTTTTAAAAGGATAGAGAAATTGTCCGAGAAAAGTTTTTGGCAGTTTTTTCGTTGTCCCATATTCAGCCGGCCAATATTTGCCTGGTAAATGGTACGTTCCAAACAAGCGATCAAACAGGGGTGTATGGGCTGCATAATTAGTATCGATGGCAGGATCTTCGGAACTATGATGCCAATGATGATACTGAGGAGTGACAATAATATATTTAAGCCATCCCCAACTAAAACCAAGATTACAGTGAATGACGATTGCCTGCAGTGCGGCGATCGCCACATAAATATCTAAGGCTACTTTATCTGCACCTAAAAAATATAGTGCCAGCATCACCAAGGTTCGTTCGACAAATACTGTAGTCACGTGAGATCTAGAACCCGCTAGCCAGTCCATTGTCTCAACGGAATGGTGTACCGCATGAAAACCCCAAAGTTTGGGAAACTCGTGATAAATTCGATGTTCCCAATACAGAACAAAATCTGCACAGAGTAAAAGTAGCAACACCTGTATTGCGAAAGGCATTGACTGGACGAAACTGTGAAGATTATGATTCATTGCCCATTGAGACTGTGCCACTACA
>JBCBEA010000463.1:0-3943 GCA_038529195.1 Cyanobacteria bacterium J06600_6 | reverse complement strand
GTGTGGATTTAAAAGTAACCCTGAAAGACGGTTCTTTCCACCCTGTTGACTCTAGTGCGATCGCCTTTGAAATTGCTGCTAAGTCTGGCTACCGTCAAACTTTACCCAAAGCGGGTCCTCAAATCCTTGAGCCAATCATGAACGTCGATGTATTTACTCCTGACGATCACATGGGTGACGTTATTGGTGACTTGAACCGTCGTCGTGGCATGATTAAGTCGCAAAACTCCACGCCTATGGGTGTTCGCATCAAGGCTGACGTACCTTTGAGTGAAATGTTTGGTTATATTGGTGACTTGCGTACAATGACTTCTGGTCGTGGTCAATTCTCGATGGAATTTGGTAACTATGCACCATGTCCGAAGAATGTAGCCGAAGAAGTTATTGCAGAAGCTAAAGAGCGTCAAGCAGCTAAGTAACATTGAGCAGTAAACAGTAAACAGTAAACCGCTGTTAGGTTACTAAGTAAGTGTTCGCTGTGAAAGTATTAATCCCGTCTGGTAGTGGCTACTGGGCGGGATTTTTGCATTAAATCAGATACTCAAATGTATTAGACAGTCAGTAAGAAGAGTTTAGGTAAAATTGTGGGCATACTAGTACCGCACGTTAACTAGGTGTACTCAATCTTATAACTAAGATTAATCGTATATCGCTTAAAAATTATGGAATGCGAAATAAAGTATAAACCAGCATTTTCTGCTATTTTTGTGACTTTAGAACCTGGCGAAAAAATCATCGCGGAATCAGGTGCAATGGCAACTATGGATGGTCATGTAACGATTAAAACTGAACTGTCGGGCAGTCTTTTAGAAGCGATCGCCAAAAAGTTTTTTGGTGGCGAATCTCTCTTTATTAATACTTTTAGTAACGAAACCAAACAGTATGCAACCTTAGTCCTTACTCAATCTGTTGTGGGGGATATTGAAGAGATTGAAATACACGGCAAGGATATGTACTTTCAGCCAGGGGCGTATATCGCTAGTACTCCTGGAATTAAATTAGGCGTGCGTTGGGCAGGTTTTACCAGTTGGTTTGCGGGAGAGGGTTTATTCAAGCTGAGACTAAGTGGCAAAGGTAAAGCTTATTTTGGTGCTTATGGTGGAATCACAAAAAAAGCAATTAACGGCGAGTTTATTGTTGATACGGGTCATTTGGTGGCATATGAACCAGGAATAGAAATGGGAATTAAGCTTTCTAATGGCTTGATTGGTTCTCTGACTTCGGGAGAAGGCTTTGTTAATCGCTTGACGGGCAGAGGCAATATTTATCTTCAGTCTCGCAGTATTGGTGGCTTGGTCGGTTTCTTACGTTCAAAGGTGCGTTAACTATGGATATAGAATTATTACATCAACCAGAAAGTGCGATCGCTCGCGTATCATTGGACTCAGGAGAAGAATTAGTTGCCCAAGCGGGGGCAATGATTGCCATGAGTGGCAGTATTAACGCTAGTACTACCCTGCGTAAAGGTAAAGGCGGGGGCATCATGGGCGGTTTGAAGCGCATGGTTGCAGGAGAATCGTTATTCTTGAGCGTTTTTCGTTCTCCGAATGACGGCAATACGATTTGGTTAGCCCCAAGATTAATCGGGGATTTATTGATTTATGAGATGACAGGGCAAGATCTAGTCGTGCAGGCAACTTCTTACCTCGCCTGTAGTTCTCAAGTCGATCTTGATGTTGGGTTTCAGGGTTTTAAGTCGTTGTTTTCGGGCGAGTCTATTTTCTGGCTCACCTTTTCTGGTCAAGGCGTGGCTTTATTAGCTTCTTTTGGTGCGATCTATGAAGTCGAGGTAGATGGTGAATATGTTGTCGATACGGGTCATATTGTCGCCTTTGAAAAAAGTTTAGATTTTAGTATTAGTAAAGCTACTTCTGGCTTGATGAGTTCTTTCTTAAGCGGAGAGGGATTTGTCTGTCGTTTTAAAGGTAAGGGCAAAGTTTATTGTCAAACCCATAATCCTGGTGCATTTGGTGTAGCTGTGGGTTCAAAGTTACCACCGAGATAATGAAATTTTGTTAGAGACCAGGCATGCCTTGTCTGTACTTGTAAATTAAGTCTTTAAGTATTTATGAATAGTAAAATTCCCTATCGAATAGAGCATAGTCCAGCCTATGCGTCTTTAGTGCTAGATGTACCAGCAAATGAGACTGTAATAGTAGAGGCTTCGGCAATGGCAGCAATGGATAGCTGTCTGCAAATGAAGTCGAAAATGAAAGGCGGGTTAATGAAAGGTGTCGGCAGAATGTTGGGCGGTGAATCTTTATTTATTAATGAGTTTACGGCTCAAGGTAAACAGGGTGAACTGTATATTTCTCCTGGAGTCCCTGGCGATGTGAAGCACTATTCTGTTTCTAGTAAATGTGCTTTGATGGTGCAGTCATCTGGCTTTGTTGCTAGTGGTACAGAGGTAGATCTAGACACCAAGTTTCAGGGTTTTAAAGGCTTTTTTAGTGGCGAATCCTTATTTTTAATCAAGGCTACAGGCAACGGCGATCTTTGGTTTAGTTCCTATGGGGCAATTATTGAGATACCCGTTGAAGGTGATTATGTAGTTGATACTGGCTATATTGTGGCGTTTGAAGATACCCTACAATACTCTGTAGAAAATATTGGCGGTCTATCTTTTCGTAGCTTAAAGACAGGTATCTTTGGCGGAGAAGGTTTAGTTTGTCGCTTTAGTGGCAATGGACGCCTGTGGATTCAATCTCACAATATTGCGCCTCTAATTAACTTTTTGAATCCTTTTCGCCCTGTGAAGAGTAATTAGTTAGTTTTAAGCCTCAAGGTGGTTCTTTTTTCCTGATCCTTTATCCCTCATCCTTTAAAATGCCCTATCATTCTCCCCAAAGTTCTAAAAATGAATCTGAGAGTAATAGTCAGATACTCTTGATAGGCAGCATATTTTTAGCGGGAGGGATTATTGCTTTTTTATTATTTAAGCTGCTAGTTAATCTAATAATTACTTTTATTCCCCCTTCATTTGAGCAAACCCTAGGTGCTGCAATTGTTCCTGTCTATGAACAGCAAGCTGTAGATTCGCCTCAGCAGAAAACTCTGAATCAGCTTTTAGATCGCTTAGAGGCTAATTTACCAGCCGAACAGCAAAAAAATGATCCATATCAGGTTTTATACATACCAGAAGATACGGTAAATGCGATCGCCATCCCTGGAAATCGAGTCATTATCTATAAGGGACTATTAAAAGAAGTCGAATCAGAAAATGAGCTGATGATGGTTTTGGGACACGAATTAGGACACTTTGCCAATCGTGATCATCTGCGGGGTTTAGGTAATATTTTGGTTGTGAGAGTCACCCTTGCTTATCTTCTTGGTGATGCTAATTTTTTCAAGTCCATTGTCGCCACAGCAGTAAGATCAATTAGCAGTGCCAGCTATTCCCAAAAACAAGAAAAGCAGGCGGATAAATTTGGTCTGATGCTGTTAGATAAAACCTATGGTCAGGTAGCAGGTTCTACAGACTTTTTTCAAAAGCTAGCTAAAGCAAGAGGCTCTAATTTTGATTTTCTGGCTTCTCATCCCGCACCAGCTAAACGAGTCAAAGAAATTAATAAGCTGATTAAAAAGAATAAACATGTTCGAGGTTCTCTTTTGCCTTTACCAGAGAGTTTAAGACTAGATTAGTCAGCAGATAGACTTGCATATATTTAAGCTCAAGAGGGGAATCATAAGCTTATAAATAACTGCTAAATATTTATCTTATGTCTCAGATATCAAGTAGTATCTACTCTAATCATGACTATATTATTCGCCCCGCAAGAAAAAATGAAAGATTAGCGATCGCCCTACTTTTATTTGATCGAAATAATAATAAACTTTCCTTGCTACTACTAATACTATTTTGTATTTGCTCTTTAGCTTTTATTATGGGAACTCTTTGGCTTTTATCATCTCTTATTTTATTACCAGTCTGGCAACATATCAG
>JBCBEA010000462.1:0-3945 GCA_038529195.1 Cyanobacteria bacterium J06600_6 | reverse complement strand
ATTGGGCTTTAGTGATGCCTGTAAATCCAAAGGATTAACCCGACCATAGCGATTTACATGAAGCCTAGTTACAGACCAGCCTTGCCGTTCGAGTAGTTTGGCTGGCTCATTAATTGCTGAATGCTCGACGCTAGAGATAATTAAATGTTGGGGAGTAGTATATTCTCTAGCAACGCCAATAATGGCTAAATTATTTGCCTCTGTGCCTCCAGAAGTAAAAACGACTGATTCAGAATTAAAAGCGTTTAATAATCCTGCTACCTGCATCCTGGCTGTTTCTAACACCGTTGCCGAGCGCTGCCCCCAATCATGGAGACTAGAAGGGTTGCCCCATTGCTGGTTAAATACAGCCTGTGCGGTGGCGATCGCTTCGGGACGAGGTTTAGTCGTCGCACTATTGTCCAAATAAATTTGCATACAGTTATTATTTTCTCGCTTTCAACCCAGTAAGCCCATAGTTATATTTGCCCATAAGTTCTGATATTATCTCCCGTTGAAGATATTTTAAACTATTCACTGAGATATATTTTGTGATTGGCGAAGATGCAGTTCTAGAGTAGATTAATTGCAGCGCAACTTTGTGTTAAGAGAATTAGGACAATTACGACAAATTAGCCTGTTCTTGTCGCAGAATAGATAGAGCAATCAATGGAGTCTGGAAAATGCTGTCATACGCCTTAGCGATCGCTGTAGCCATCAGTAGCCTAACCTTATTCTCAACTGCTTTCTTGATGTCTAAGATTCATCGTCAGGATGACTTTCTTTGGAGTGCGGTGGGGCTATTTTATGCTTTGATTCTCTGGTTCTGTGCCAGAAACATCACGGGGACAGTGCTTTTAGGTCAAGCAGCAGCAACGGTTTTGATTACCTCCTACTGTTGGCAAACAATTAAATTGCGTCAGGCGATCGCTAATCCAGATCGAGCTGCCGAAACAAGTAATTTTTCTCTAATGCGCAGAATCAATAGTCTGTTTAAGCGTAAGCCTAAATTAGAATCAACCGCAGCACCCATAGTTAAACCTCCAACTCCCAAGGTTACAGAACAGGCGATCGCTATTCCCGAAACTCCTACCGAAGTTTCTCCAACCTCTGAGACGACAACAGAGTTAGTAGAGAACAAGCCGCCAATTGCTGATTCTCCATCGACTCAAGTAGCAAAACCCATTCAAAATCAGGTAGACAGTTCTGAACAGCTAGCTGAGTCTCAACCATTGCCTAATAAGCTACCCGAAACTGTAAAAACGGCAGCTTCTCCTGAAGCACAATTAGTAGAGAAACCATCAACAGAAACAGAAATTCCGACTGTTGCGCCTACAACTAAAGCAGAGGAACAGAATACTGTAGCCAAAACTCCTGCAGTAGCGCTTACACCCCAGACTCCGAAAGATTTAGAGACGAAAACAGCCGAAGTGACAGAAAATATTAGTCAGACGGAAGACGAATCAGAGCCCGAAGTGAAGACAGAATCTGACTTTGACTCATTAGAAGTAGTCGAAGTTGCGGAGGTGTTAGAAGCAGAAATAGATGATGGCTCAAATCCCAGAGAATCGGCAACAGATAGTATTATTGAAGTAACCACTACAGAAATAAATATTGTTGCGGAAAGTCAAGGAGTTGAGGAAAATTCATCTGATAATTTCGATTCTTAGTCAACAACAAAGCTAAATTTTTAGACCAAGGTATATTAAGATAATGAGCCTAAATCTATGGATAAGTTAGTTTCTTAGAACTCATAGTTGCCCAGTAGGTAATATCTTCTTTGGTAATTCTATTTTTGTCTTTTTCTTTCGACTTCTTCTCCTCTTGAGAGCGACTTTGTAACTGGGAAGGAAATAAATTTTGCAAAAAGAAATTGACCGTATTTGGCTTAATTAATCCTTGTTGGATTGCAGTATCGCCAAAACGTAAAGAGTTAACATGCTGCTCGCGTAATATTAATTGAATGTCAGATTCACTAATCAAACCAGCTTTATGCAAATAAAATCCGATTGGACGATCTATGCGACGATTCACTAATTTAAACCAGTCCTGACCAAAAAAATCAGCAGTATCCTGCTTAATCCAGCCTCTTAAAGCTAAGATTTCACCTAAACGCATATCTTCATAATAAGCTTGATCTCGTAAGGCAACTTCTAACTGAGGATGAGTAATTAGTGCAGCCTCTTCTAAAATTTCGCCGATAGGCTTAAAAGTAATAAATTTAGACATTATAAATCTTCAAAATGGCAGTAAATTTAAGAAAGTCGGTTAATTAGCTGTAAACAAACTAGCAATCGGTCTTATCAAATAAAAGTTGTTCTTAGTAACTAAAAGTAGCTATTAAAGCTTATTAAAATACTTAATTAAAATTATCAAATTCAACTGATTAAATAAGCAGCATGATGCTGTATATGATCGGTTATAAAGCTACTAATAGTAAAATAGCTGTGATCGTATCCTTCTTGGTAACGCAAATTTAATTTCTGTCCTACTAAATTACATCCTTGCTGAAATTTTTCGGGCAATAACTGTTGCTGTTGATAAAATTGGTCTGCTGTTCCTTGGTCAATTAAAATCGTCGAATCTAGCTGGGTTAATTTGACTAATTCTGTTGCATCATATTTTCTCCAGCTATCTCGATCGCTACCCAGATAAGCAGTAAAAAGTTTTTCTCCCCAAGGACACTGAGTTGACGCAGCAATCGGCGCAAATGCCGATACGGATCGGTACTGTTGAGGATTTTTTAACGCACAAATTAATGCTCCATGTCCTCCCATAGAATGACCCATAATGCTTTGTTTATCAGCTTTAACTGAAAAGTTAGCAGCAATTATTGCAGGTAACTCTTGAGTAATGTAACTGTACATTTGATAATATTCAGACCAAGGGCTTTCTGTCGCATCGACATAGAAACCCGCACCGCTACCGAGATCCCAATCTTTATTCTCGTCGGGGATACCAGTGTTGCGAGGGCTAGTATCGGGGGCAACCAGCATAATGCCCAATTCCGCAGCCGTTTTTTGCGCGCCAGCTTTGGTGATAAAGTTTTGTTCGTTGCAGGTTAATCCAGATAGATAATAGAGAATTGGTACAGATTGTGACTGTATTTGAGGCGGAAGATAGACTGCAAAATTCATCTCACAATTACATGTATCTGACTGGTGCGAATAGTAGGCGACAGTACCGTCGAAACAGCGATATTCGGATTTAAGTTTGAGGGAAATCATGAAGAGTGAGTAATGAGTAGGGAGTCAATTGACTGTAGTTAGATAGTTCGTATTTAAATTAACTCTATCTCGATCCGATACCCGTAAACTGCTCCATTAAGTATATTAAGCAAAAGAGAGGTGGCGTTTACCAGCCACTAGCTATCAACTATCAACTACCAATTATCAACTATCAACTATCAGCTAAGATTTTGGACTTTATCGTCATCGACACGGAAGGGCGTAGGGAATTAAAAGAAATTGCAATTATCGATCGCCACGGCAGGCTGATCTATGAAGCTTTTAATCAAGCGCATAATGAGCATTTCAGGAAAAGCGCAGCTCACAAGCCACTCAAGACAATCTTAATGGATTTTCGGGCGATCGCTATTGGCAAACTATTAGTCTTTCATAATGCCGAACACGATCTTGCGGTGCTGGCAAAAAGCTTTGAGCGAGTTAATCTACCCGTTCCTAATTACCCAAAAACTTACTGTACCTATCGAGAAGCAAAACAACAGATAGTTTCTTCCCGCTATTCTTTAGAGTATCTAGCCAAAAAACTAAACTTAAAAGTAGATGGGCGATATTTTAATTGCGAACAGGCTCATATCGCTCGTTATGATGCTCTCTTTACCCACAAGCTTTATCTAGCTCTTCAGCATATGAATTTAGCCTCGACTACAGTTAATCCCTTTGGTAGCAGTCGTGTTGATAATCCGTTTCAGACTCACCCTGATAATACCAATGTTTATCAGGC
>JBCBEA010000461.1:0-3953 GCA_038529195.1 Cyanobacteria bacterium J06600_6 | reverse complement strand
CAAAAATACACTGCTCTTAACAGAATATTTTTGATTAGACTTAGCTATTTTTCTGTTTCTATTTACTAATTGATTGATTTTTTCTTGATGTTTAATATCTTTTTCTCGTTGCTGATCATTAAAGTAATCATTTTTGTCTTTCTTTATACCAAAATAATCTGGTACTACTTGCTCTGCTTCTTCTACTTGTTCAAAATCATCAACAGAATCTTGTGGTAAATAATCTGGTATGTTTATTCTGTTTTTGGAAATCTGAAAGGTTATCAATGTAGTGTCATCATTTTTAAGTTTGAATTGAGAACTATCTCTGGCAAGACTCATTTTGTTTTCAAAGTCACCTTGAGATTGAATATTTAGCAAATAAGAAAAAACCTCATCTCCAAGTTCCCAATTTTTCAAAACCCATTCAGCTAGAGCATCAGTAGCAACTAAAAAGAAAGTATTTTTGAGTTCAAAATTATCTAGTTCTATTTCGAAAAATTGAGGTTGAAAGTTATTATCCTTGCTATAACTGCCAAAATATTCAGGTCTATCATCAAACTCTTGAGAGCTTTGCCGGTTGAATGCTTCTAATCTATTTTTCTCTTTTTGCCATACAAAAACACAACTATCTCCAACAATGGACAAATAAAGCTTCTTCCCAGTCAGCTTCAATCCGACAAAAGTAGAGGTTGCTGCTTCACGCCGAAGAAGACGATTTTGGTTAGTTATCCATACAGGTTTCTTTTTGCTTTTGGCTATTTCTACCCGACTCGTAACTTCAGACAACCATTCTTCTTGAATAGGAGCAAGCCAATCCTGCCAGTTATCTTCATTTAAGTTGGGCAAGTCAATGAAATGTCTGACTAGTAACTTAGCCCAAATAGTAGGATAAAATGATTGGCTTGAACCGTCAGCGATCGCTAAATAATTAGCTTTTGCGGCTAAGAAATCTTGGCAATCATTCAAATTCTCTTTATCTTTAGGAATTCGCCCAAGAAAAATAGAATTTATGTGTAACATAAAAGCACCCCAGCGTATTTAATTTTTACGGTCAGAATTGATATTCTTAAATACGAAGTTATCGCAACGCCCCCAAAGAACCAAAATTAAGAATATTCACTAATGTTTCGGCATCAGCATTAAAAGCAAATCCTCGGGCATTCGGCTGAGCGTTGAAACCCACTTCTTTGGCTCTTTGGGCAAGCATATCAGGAAGTATAGAAGAATTCTCAAATAAGAATTGTGCAAACTTATTTTCTCTAAACCCTTCATTATTACTTGGTAATTCAATCTTCCCTGCTAGTGTAGAAGCAATATGAGCATTTAATAGAATGACATTTCCATCGGAAGATTGTAGTTGGAGGAGTTTTTTTGCAGCTATTGAGGCATTAATAAAACTATTTGGTTCTCCATCAGTGATATTAATGATAATTGGAGGAAAACTATCAGGATTTTTATCAATAAATTTACTTGCTCCAATATGTGCATTTTCAAAAGCTTTGGTCATGTTTGTGCCACCCTCAGCAGTAGGTTTTACAAAAACTCTTAGGATTTCAGGAACTTCAATAATTCCTCCCGCACCATCAGAAATTTTCTTTTTCAAGGTCATAGTATTCTGATTATTTGCCAATTCTGAAACTTTCTCCAAAAAAAGCACTTCTGCTTGCGAACTGTAGCCAATTACTGCTACAAAACACCTATCCTTAACTCCATCTCCTACCGAACAAGCCTGAATAATTTCCCCGATAACACGATTAACTGCTAAAGCAGCAAAATTGGCTTTATTGGTTTCACCATAAGGATCGGCCATAGAGCCAGACTGATCCACCATAATGACAATTAAACCAGGTTTAGCAGAGCTTAATGGTTCGGTATACATAAGATTTAATTCCCTCTTTTAATTCTGTATTCTTGAGATCTTTTACGAAGTGATATGTTGCTGGCTAAAATCAACTGCTATTGATTTTATGTTTACTTAAAAACCTTTTTGAGTAAAACATTCTTTCAGGTAATATATATGTATTTAAGGAGAGTTGGAGTTGATTATTTTGAAAATAAACTATCTCCAAAAAACTACAATATCGAACATCCCACAAATAATACTAATAGTGTTACTCCAATAGCTATATACATTGTTCTTTGTTCTTCTTTTGTCCTACCTTTTCTGAACAAAGCGTCTTCTAATGAAGAAATATCTGCATGAACACCGCTATCTATTTTTTCTCTTACTCTATTGATTAATGAAAGTTGATAATCGATATGAGAAAGTAAGCGTTTCCCACTCCATGCATGCGATCGGAAAAGGATATCTACAATATCGCCAGGTCCTATCCAAATCCCAATTCCAACATCAATCATGTTCAAAAGAAAAATAAACAATTTTTCTTGTAAGCCAGCCTTTATAGTATTTGCTTGCATAATTAACCAAATTCCCATAGCAGCAGAATATAAACCACCAACAATGGGGAGAAGACCAATAGCAGCATCAACGCCTACTTTTCCAAAAACAAGTCCATCACTTATCTTGACATAGTTACGAATATCATTTCTAGATTTAAGTAAGATACTTTCATATGCTTCTACTTTAAAAGAAAGTGATTGAGGTTGTTGAATTTGAAGAACTTCTACTTTAGATTGTTTTTCTACTTGGCTAGATTGATAATTCTCATTTAATTGGAGCTCATTTATTGTGTTTTTCTCTTCTTCTTGATTGTTAAATGCTTCCCATGATTGGAACTCATTTGAGGTGTTTTTCTTTTCGTCTGAATTATTAAACAATCCCCATTCATCTTTAGTCATAATAATATTAAAACTAGTGTTAACTATTTACTTGATTTCGCTACAATTAATCAAACAAAAACGATAGATTGAAAAGCAAGCTTTCAATAATCAGGAAATAATTTAATACTTGAAATCCTACCATTTAATGACTATTGAATTACTATTGATGACAACAAAAATTAATTTGTTTTGTTTGAATTATGTGCAGTCTTTTTAAGAAAAATCAATAGTTTTGTTAAGAAAGTATTATCGATTTCAAGAATATTTAGTAGGAGCAAGCATCATTTCAACTTTACTTAAGCTGAAATAATTATTAATCGCCGTTGAATTTATCTTCGAACATTTTTTCTAATTCATTAGTATCTTCATCAACTAAAGTAGGTTTACGATTAAATTTTTCTTCGAATATTTGATATGAATACATTTCACTTGAAGAATCATTAGAGTCTGATACATTTGGTTCATCAGAAACTTGAGTAACGATATCGGAATCAATGTTTCGAATCTCTTCAACATTTACAGTTACTTTGCTTACAGTTATTTGCTCAATTTCATCTTCTTCTTGATAACCTTCTTTCGCAGTTTTAAATATAGTTTGAATAGACTCCTTGTCTTTCATGATTTCATTAACTGCAATTTTCAGGTTTTCTTCATTAACCTGATTTGAAGCTTTAGCATTCAGTAAATTTGAAACCGCTTTCATGTAAATAATGCCTGATGCAATTGTGACTCCATAAATAGTTGCACTCATCACAGCTGCTCCACCCAACGAACCAAGACCTGGGATAAGTTTAAACGCACTCCCAATAACCATATATCCTAAAGCAGCCGAACCTAAGTTAGTGAGAACCCCGCTGGCAAGACTTTTGATAATATTTTCAGCAAAAGGTAATTCCAGTTCTTTGTTAATACGTACGTACATTGTCCAGATATTACCAGCAGCAGCAGCAATATCTGCACCTGGTATTGGAATAAATGCACTTCCAACAGCGATACCTGCGTGTAATTTTACAATTCCAGCTAATTTTTCAGGAAGATTATCATCTGCAACCTTATCTAATGCCTTGGCTAATTCAAAGGCTGCTTTTAATAGTTGTCCTTGTTCTGCTTTTTTTGTATTCATTTTTTCCTCAGTTAGAAAGATAAATTAGCGGACAGGTTTCATAAAAAGTCCTTATAATGACCGACTT
>JBCBEA010000460.1:0-3957 GCA_038529195.1 Cyanobacteria bacterium J06600_6 | reverse complement strand
GAATCAATACAGTATGATTGTTCAGTGGTCAGAAGAGGATCGATTATTTTTAGTCACCATTCCTGAATTTAGCGATCGCGTTCTGATGCCTTGTACTCATGGAATAACTCGTCAAGAAGCAATTACCAACGGAGAAGAGGTAATTGAAATGTATTTACAGGCTTGGAAAGCCGAAGGAAAAGCAATACCGCAGCCTAGTATGCTTCATGCTGTTTGAGATTTAACTCTTCAATAATTATTACCCCTGCTTACTAACCGATCTTTTCTTTACTCAGAGTAATCACGGCATTTTGTCCGCCAAAGCCAAAGCTAAAACACATCGCCCTGTTAATTTCTGCTTCTCTCGCTTGTGTAACTATATTTAAATCAAACTCGAGATTCTTTAAACCGACACAGGGCGGTAAATACCCCTGCTTCATTGCCATAAGAGTTAATGCTGTATTAATTGCCCCTGATGCACCTAATGTATGTCCTGTTGCACCTTTAGAAGCACTTACCGCAACCTGATGGGGAAATATATGCTGAATAAGATTTGCTTCGTGGCGATCGTTTAAAACGGTACTCGTACCGTGGGCGTGAATGTAGTCTATATCCTGTGCTTCTAAACCGCTGCGCTCTAGAGACTGTTTGATTGCTCTAGCTGCACTACCGTTAACTGCTTGAGGGGCGCTGACATGATAGGCATCACAGGTTAAGCCAAAGCCCTTGATCTTGCCGTAGACTTTTGCATTGCGATCGCCTGCCGATTTTGCTGTTTCTAAAACAAACATCGCCCCCCCTTCACCTAATACTAAGCCTTCGCGATCGCGATCAAAGGGATAGCAACCTGTACTCGCTAATGCACCCATTCGCTCAAAAGCAGCCAAAGTAAGAGGACTAAGAGGGGTTTCTACTGCTCCTGCAATAACGCGATCGCATCTACCAGTTTGAATTAATTCATACCCTCTGGCTAATGCCCAAATTCCCGTAGCGCAGGCTGCCATTGGTGCTAATACTGGTTCGCTAGTTTGCAGATATTTTGCTGTAATAACTGCTGGTTGATGAGGTAGGGTCTGCAACCAGTTTAGCTCAGGATCATTTGACTCACTCTGATATATCTCGGCTGCTAAATCTTCCCAGATTGCCTGACAGCCACGACTAGAACCAATAACAACTCCAGTCTTATTTAACGGCACCTGTAAATCGGCATCTTGTAACGTATCGAGCAGAAGCTCCTGAGTTAATCGGAGAATTTTACTCGGCTGAGAATTAATTAATCCTAAAGGGTAGGTGGGAAGATCGGCAAAAAGTTGCCAAGATCTTATCCCCGACTTCCGCTGAAGAATACTCGACCAAGTTGTTAAGAGTGAACCGAGACAGGATCTTAATCCTATCCCAGTAACAACTACGTCCATAAGCTTTGAGAATTATTAGCGCGAAATCTAAAATTATTAGTCCACTAACTATTAGATTCGATATTCATTGCCAATAATCAAAACCCAGCTATTTTTTAAGATTTTCTACGCCTTCAGTTACTTTAGCTGCTTCAATGCGATCGCCTTGCTTAATCCCATCAATTACGTCCATACCTTCTACAACCTTACCAAAGACTGCATAATCACCATCCAAAGAAGGCAGATCTTCTAGGGCAACATAAAATTGGGAAGAAGCCGAATCAGCCATTGCCGACCTCGCCATCGCAATTACACCGCGATCGTGTTTAAGAACAACTTTCGATCCAGGCAATTTTGCCTTACTGTAGGTTGGCTGCTCGTCTCCGTCTAGCTTAATTTCTAAGGGAATACGGCGTTCTGAACCTGTTTCTGGGTCGATAAAGCCGTTTGTACCCAATTGTCCCCGATAGTTAGGATCTTTTCCTTTAGGATCGCCACCTTGAGCAACAAATCCTGGAATAACGCGGTGAAATACTACCCCTTCATATACGCCACGCTCAACAAGATCGACAAAATTTCCTGCTGTGATGGGAGCTTCTGTACCGTTGATTTCAATCAGGATAGGAGAACCATTAACCTGCAATTCTACTTTTGCTGTTCCTTCTAATTGGGGCAAGTTATTACTCATTTCTTTACTGTTTTTGGCACTCGCCAGTTGTGATTGATTAGTTGCCAGATTATCAGAAGATGAGGATGATTGCGAAATATCTGTAGCGGATGTCGCGCATCCTCCCAAAACTAGACTGCTAACTAGTAGCAGAGAAAACATCTTGATTAACCAGGTATTTGATTTGTAAGTCATATTTTAAATCTCGGTTTATTACTCTGCTTATGACATTGTCTGTTGTAACTTAGTTTCCGATTAACCAGTATAGTTTGCTCTCGTTTTTGCTGAACTACAAACTACATTGCCTGGCAGTCATAAGTTTTAAGTATATCTTTACGTTTTGTACGGCAAAAACTTTTTAGATTGCGTAACATATATGTAGTTGAAAATAAAATTATGCCACACGAACAATTAGATTTATCAAGTCACAAGCCCGTCTTGTCTTGGGCAAATCATGAACTCGATCGCCGAGAATCAGAAATGGCGAGTAATGTTGCCTCGCTTCCCTTTGTCTTTAAACATGTTGCTTTAATGCCCGATGTACATTTGGGTAAAGGAGCATTGGTCGGCTCAGTTATTGCGACTAAAGATGCTGTAATGCCTGCTGCTGTGGGTGTAGATATAGGTTGTTTTAAAGGAGATACCGAAATTCCCTTAGTAGACGGTAAAAGATATAGGATTGCCGATTTAGCTAATCAACAAACGTCAATTTATGTCTATGCCTGTACCGATAGTGGAAAAATAGTCTGTGCAGAGGCGATCGCCAGAAAAACAAGAAGCAATGCCAATTTGGTTAAGGTAGTTTTAGACAACAACTGCGAAATTCGCTGCACTCCAGACCACCAATTTATGCTGCGAGATGGCAGTTATAAAGAAGCACAGAGCCTTCAGCCTGATGACTCTTTGATGCCTTTCTATTCAAAGACAGATAAAGATGGGTATACGTTAATTCAGCAAAATTATTCTGGAAGATGGCAAAAGGCACATTGGATTGTTGCCCGTTCGGGAATTCTCGGTAAAATTCCCAAATTTGAAAATCAAAGAACTATTATTCACCACAAGAATTTTGAGCAGTCGGACAATCGACCTGAAAACTTAGAGTTTATGGGAAATTGCGCTCATTCTTCTTATCATCGTTCTTTAGTGGAGAGAAATAGTCATTGGCAATCTCCAGAATTTGAGGCGAAGCGTAAAAAAGCTTTGGCAGCCAAAGCCAAAACGAAAGAAGGCTACGAACGTTTTGCCAAGCGGGGAACAGCAAACATTCTCAGCTATATGGAAAATAATCCCGAACACTTTCGCCAATCTGTTGCTGGTAACGGCGAAAGAGGAAAAGAGTATCTAGTCGCGTATAACCAAAGTGAGGAAGGAAGACTTAAAAGCAAAGAAATTGCTAATCGCTTTTACACTTGTGAGACTTGTGGCGAAGAAGTTAAAAGTCCGATTGGGCTTCACAATCATCGAAAATACGAGCATGGTTATAACCATAAAGTAGTTCAGGTATTAGCATTAGAAACAAAAGAAGATGTCTACTGCTTAAGTGTTCCTGAATACAATAACTTCGCTCTAAGCGCGGGAGTTTTTGTTCATAATTGCGGGATGGCTGCAATCAAAATGCCTTTTACGGGCGATCGCCTAGAAGGAAAGCTCAAAAAAATCCGTCATCAAATCGAGCGATCGATCCCTGTTGGTCGCTGGGGGAATAAAAAGATTGAGAAAAGCGTTACTAATTGGCAAGGCTGGAGAGATTTTAAGGAATTACATCCAGGGGTACAAGATTTAGACGTTAAAGCTACGTCGCAAATGGGTTCTTTGGGTGGAGGAAATCACTTTATTGAACTTTGTTTAGATACAGAAAACTATGTCTGGCTAATGCTACATTCTGGTTCGCGCCATATTGGGAATAAGCTAGCTCAA
>JBCBEA010000459.1:0-3960 GCA_038529195.1 Cyanobacteria bacterium J06600_6 | reverse complement strand
CAGAAAGAGAACGCTGTAGATCTTGAAGTAAAGTCATGATGCGCTCTTGAGAACGAGTACGTTGCGTTTTCATAATTTCTCTTTAGATATCGAACCTATATCTATTTTACGTTGGGAATGCTCTACTCGATCTTAACCGTTATTAGCTTAGAACCAATGATCATCATCGAATTTCGAATTTTTATTATTTGTCGGCGCTAAAGCTATAAAATCAGAGTGGCTAATAGCTAGAGAGTAATTATCAATCGCAATATGGCTACCAAATATCACGCTCGCATTTATGTAACTCTTCGTTCTTCAGTGTTAGACCCAGCAGGTACGGCGATAGAGTCAGGTCTCAAGCAGATGGGATATACCGAAGTAGAATCGGTCAGGATTGGTAAATATATCGAAATGCAGCTCACCGCGAATGATGAAGATCAGGCAAAACAGCATCTAGACGCAATGTGCGATCGCCTGTTAGCGAATACGGTGATTGAGAACTATTGCTTTGAACTGACGGAAATGGCGACAGCTTAGGAGAGATAGTCATTTTAAATAAGAATTGCGGAACTTAAATTTACAGAGACTCTTTCAAGTCCCCAGTCACAAGTTCCCAATCACAAGTCCCCAATCCCCAAAACGGACAGTTGCAAGGGTACAAAAATTAATTAGAACGACTATAAGTTATGAAATTTGGAGTTATTGTTTTTCCTGGCTCAAATTGTGATCGCGATATTTCGACCGTGACTCAAGGAATATTAGGCGTTCCTACGCGCATGGTTTGGCATCAGGAAACTGACATTCACGATCTCGATGCGATCGTTGTTCCGGGCGGTTTTAGCTATGGTGACTATCTTCGCTGTGGAGCGATCGCCCAGTTTTCTCCGGTGATGGAAAGCGTGATTGAACATGCCAAGGAAGGCAAGTTTGTCTTGGGTATTTGTAATGGTTTTCAGGTACTGACAGAAGTTGGTTTATTACCTGGAGCATTAATTCGCAATCGTAAACTACATTTTATTTGCGATCGCGCTCCTGTAAGAGTTGAACGTAACGATCTGCTGTGGACAGAGAATTATCAGGCTCAAGAAGTGCTGACTTTGCCTGTCGCTCATGGGGAAGGCTGTTATTATGCCGATGAAGATACTTTAAAAAGCATAGAAGACAATAACCAAGTACTGTTCCGCTACAGTAGCTCTACGGGAGAAGTCACTGCTGAGCATAACCTTAATGGCTCGATGAATAATATTGCTGGCATTGTCAATCGGCAGGGCAACGTTTTGGGCATGATGCCCCACCCTGAAAGAGCTTCTGATCGGGCGATCGGTGGAACAGATGGTCTGGCGCTGTTTGAAGGGTTATTAAATTCAATGGCTCTTGCTTAGGATCTTGTGAGACTAGGCTGTTTGAATGAAAAATTGAACTACTTTTAAGTAAAAGGCAAGAGGCAAAAAAATGAATATCGAACAGTTGAACGACGATTACGGGATTGCGGACAAAGTTAAATTTATTGAGGGAGAGGGCGGTTTTCCTTTAATTGAAGTTAAGAACGAGCAGGCAGAGGCGACTATTTCTGTCTATGCAGGGCAGGTCTTATCTTTTAAGCCAGTCGGTCAGGCAGAGGACATAATGTTTTTGAGTAGCAAAGCTTATCGTCAGTCAGGCAAGGCGATCAAGGGTGGCACGCCTATCTGTTGGCCCTGGTTTGGACCCGATCCAGAGGAAAAAGGGCGAGCAAGTCACGGTTTTGTACGTAACCGCCTGTGGCAAGTACGGGACGTGGTAAGTACTCAAGACGGAGGAACAAAAGTTACCCTGGGGTTAGCCGATACTGAAGAAACAAGAGCTATTTGGGACTATAGTTTTGATTTTGCGATCGCCATCACCGTCGGCAAAGTTTTGACTCTAGATCTCCTGACTAAAAATACTGGTTCAACAGCTTTCGATCTTACTCAGGCTTTGCACACCTACTTTAAAGTAGGCGATATTAACCAAGTTTCAGTACTAGGTTTAGAAAATAAAGAGTATTTAGATAAGGTAGATGGTGGTAAACAGAAAACCCAGACGGGTAATATAACTTTTTCGACAGAGTGCGATCGCATTTATCTGGATGTTCCCAGTAAGTTAACTGTCGTAGACGAGTCCCTCAAGCGCCAGATTGTAGTTACAGCAGCAAACAGTAAAACGGCGATCGTCTGGAATCCCTGGGCAGATATTGCAGCCAATATGGCAGACTTGGGCGATCTAGACTATCAAAATTTTGTCTGCGTTGAAACGGCTAATGCTGCTAATGAAGTTATTACCGTTGCTGCGGGCGAACAGTATCAAATGTCTGCCCAATATTCTGTGGAGTGAGTTTAAACCAGTCTTGTTTCAATTCCCAGCTTTAGGTTTTTACTCTTCCCTCTCTAGCTGCAAACAATCTATGCTATCTGCTGTAATCTAGGTAAAAGTAGCAACTACCAGTAAGAACAATATGATCGATCGCGAAGAAGTCAGAAAAGTAGCTAATCTAGCTCGACTCAATATTACCGACGCGGAAGAAGCAGAATTCACCACCCAGCTCAACAGTATTCTCGAATATTTCGATCAGTTGAGCGAACTTGACACTACCGATGTTAAACCAACTACCCGAGCAATTGAGACGAGTAATATCACTCGTGAGGATCGGATAACTCCTTTTCCGAATAAGGACGAGTTACTGGAGGCTGCACCCGAACAGCAAGGAGACTTCTTCCGCGTACCTAAAATTATTAGTTCTGACGAAGGATAAATAAATAATTAGCGCTACATCTCAATTAAATGCTGAGATTTGATTGAGCAGCTAGGGTCTAAAAAGAAAAGAGGAATTAAGCAAAGACTCAATTAATTTTAAATATTATTAGATAGGATATGGCGATCGCTTTATCCTATTTTTTGTAAGCCTAAATCATGTCATGAATTGATTAAATATTAGATTTATAGCAGTTCCCATTTTTATGCGGTACAGTCAAAATCTTGGTTTCTGTTGATTGTTAATAGTTGATTGTTAGTTGAGGTGTACTTCACTAATTTGAGAAAGGCTATAACTTTAAAGCTATTATAAATTCAAAAAAACAGCGATCGCCCGTTTAGAAATATGGCGATCGCTACTAACAGCACTATTTGTATTGCTCAGAACTGACCAGAACTAACTAACGCGCTTCTGTACCTTGATTTGGACTTCCTGGAACATCAGCATTTTTAGATCCAGGAGCTTCAGGAGCTGCACCAGAAAGAGTTTCTTGGCTAGCACCCTGCCCAGTTTTGCGTTGAGTAGGATCGAGAGGAGTTTGCTTGCCTCCGTCAGCTACGGGAGTTCCCTGTTCATTTTTTGGCGTGTTATCCATTTTGTTACTTATTTATTTTCAAATTGAGATTTAATAAGCTCAATTATGCACAAAAATAATCATAACTAAACCCTCCAAATGATATAGCTTTTTGGCGCTCCATCTATCAATTGTTTTAGACTTATAGACACCATATTGTATTATTTTACATCTGTATTTTTATTGTCCGCAAATATAATGTATACCTTGGGAGATACCTTTTTTTGCCTTATATTGTGCTCAAGTTAGATGCTCAATATTAATCAAACTATTAGTCTAAAAACAGCAAAGTAATTTAAGTGAAAATAAATTAAAACATGACATTAGTTAAGATTGCAGATTTATACCCTAACTATAAGGAAGACATTTTTGGTGGCGACGATATCAAAAGTTTTTCTGTTTATGATCAAACAAACGACAAAATTGGTTCTGTCTACGACATTATTCTCGATGAAACAGGAAGGTTTCGCTATCTAGTTATTGATACAGGATTTTGGATCTTTGGTAAGAAAGTTTTGTTACCAGTTGGTAAAGCCAGCATTGATTACAGTCAGTCAAGAATTTACGCTAAAGGTTTAACTAAAGATCAGGCAGAAAGTTTGCCTGAGTATGACGATGATATGACTACGTACGA
>JBCBEA010000458.1:0-3965 GCA_038529195.1 Cyanobacteria bacterium J06600_6 | reverse complement strand
ACATAAACTGAAAGTTCTCCTTTTTCCGTCCGTTTGACCGTACCTTTTACGCCTAAAATGTCACCCGTATCTGAAAGTTTTTTTAGATGGTTAAACGCCCCTACCAAGTCCTCTGACATGGTGTTATTGATTCTTTTCTTTTCTAGGTAAAGCTGAATTTTTCCTGTTTCATCTTGCAGTTCAAAAAATGCCAGCTTCCCAAACACACGGCGGGCAACAATTCTACCTGCGATCGCCACATCATCTGCAATTTCCTCCCCTGCTGCGAGGTCCACATATTGTTCTTGTAACTCAGCAGCGTGATGAGTAGATTCCCATTTATAAGCATAGGGGTTTAAGCCTAACTCCTTTATCTGGGCTACCTTTTCGATTCTAGTAGCGCGAATTTCGTCTAGGTTTGAACCGCCCTGTTGCTTGTTCTGAGAATTGTCTGCACTCATTGTTAACGCTATTTTTTTTTGTAATCGGTATCGCTATTTGGCAGCATAATTTGCGCCCTTGCCAATCATTAATGTACCAAACTTCTGTTTGACTTGACTTTTATTAACGATGGGATCAAAAAACTAGACAAACTGAATAGATTCCCCCGCAACAGATCCCAATTTACTGTTGAAAAATCAGACTTTTTCGAGCTTCAGATAAATATTGTCGAAATGTCAATTAGAGTTTGCAGCTTTTAACGTAGGGAAAATACTAGCTTTCTACTTTGAAAACAAATTGTTTTAATTAACTAAAATTAAAATTAGAACATCAATATCTCAGGTGTCAGATTATGTTGCAATTTATTTTAACTTGGTTAGCTGCTGCCATTTCTCTCATGGTTACAGCCTTTATTGTCCCAGGATTTGCTGTCGTTAGCTTCTCGTCTGCTGTGGTTGGTGCAGCGGTACTGGGTTTGGTAAATGCGATTGTCAAGCCAATTTTGGTTATCTTTACTTTACCTCTAACAATCTTAACTTTAGGGCTATTTCTTTTAGTAGTAAACGCGATCGCTTTGGGCTTAGTTAGCTACCTAACTCCTGGTTTAATCATTACTGGATTTTTTCCTGCTGTATTTGGCTCAATTGTTTTAACTTTTGTCTCAGGATTAGTTAATCAATTTTTTCCGACTGTGGATAGTTCTGATTCCTACTAAATCTTGACCAGATACGAAAAAAGGGTTGATATAACTTATAGCTATATCAACCCTAGGCTTGGGAACGCGCTTTAACTTAAAATATAATTCTTGTGGATTATTGAAGAACTAGTTTAACATTGGCATTTTGTAAACCACGTTGTTTAACGTCTGCCAAAGTTTTGTTAACTGCATACTTCTGGTTGATTGAGTTGATCAACTCAGTCTGGTTGTGCTTTTTAGCAACACCCCAAAGATCAGCGATTAGGTCGAAAGTGCCATCACTATTTTCAGACCAGCCAAGATCGTATTCGCCTTCTAGTGTGGCAACGATATCAGCACGAAGCTTTTGACCATTGTAACCACGAACATCAGCATTAGTTTGAACGTTGATACCAAGATCGCGAAGTGAATTAACTAGAATTGCAGAATCGCTGATTTTGGTGCGTAGAGTGCTGAAATGAGACATTTGATTTCCTCCAGTAGAAGAGATGTAAACAACAACTTTAAAATTAATAATTGTCTATGGTGACAAATTATTTTAGTGAAAACTGCTAGCATTTGCTAGCCTCTGCTTCTGCAAATCCGGCGATCAACAGAAGAAAGCCTGTTAAAACTCCATTCGCTGATACTCAGCAACGGAGGACGATGCAGGTCTGGCTCTCTGCCTAGCCCAATCTCTAAGGGCTGTTACCTGCTCGATCATAGTCCGAGACAGAGGTAGGGTTGCCTTAATCGCAGCAATTATATCTAGCTGCGTAAACTCCCTATCTTGAGCAAAGGCATCATACATTGCGGCGATGATAGCCTGCTCGATCTCTGCCCCAGAAAAACCATCAGAAACTTTGGTCAACTGTTCTAAATCGAAGCGACTGATATCAGAACGTCTTTTGCCCAAATGAATCCTAAAAATATCTTGTCTCTCTGCTGAACTTGGTAAGTCTACAAAGAATATTTCATCGAAACGACCTTTACGTAAAAACTCCCCTGGCAATCTTTCTACTCTGTTGGCGGTTGCCATCACAAATACGGGAGACTTTTTCTCCTGCATCCAGGTTAGAAAAGAACCGAATATTCGACCAGATGTCCCACCGTCAGAATCACCAGAGCCTCCGCCACCCGCAAACGCTTTGTCTAACTCATCGATAAACAGAATCGCGGGGGAAATTGATTCAGCGGTCTTTAAGGCATTGCGTAAGTTTGCCTCTGAGCGTCCAACAGTAGAACCATCGTAAACTCTCCCCATGTCTAGGCGCAGCAACGGTAAGCCCCAAAGGCGCGAGGTGGTTTTGGCAATTAATGATTTACCGCATCCGGGTACACCCAGAATCAGCATTCCTTTAGGCTGTGGTAAACCATACTCCCTTGCTCTTTCAGTGAAGGCGTTAGAGCGCTGTTTTAACCAGCCTTTTAGCTCCTCTAAACCACCAACCGAGCTTAAGGTTTCATCTTCCTCAATATATTCCAGAATTCCGTTACGACGAATTAGCTGCTGCTTTTCAGAAAGAACAATATCTACTTCGTTTTCCGTTAGCTGACCAGCTTTCACCTGGGCTTTACGATATACTTTTTCTGCTTCATCTTTGGTTAGACCCAAAGCAGCTTTGAGTAACTTTTCTCGCGTTTCTGTCGTCACACGAGCACCCTTGCTCTTAGCGAGTCGCTGGTCGAGTACCTGGTTGAGTTCGGCTAGATTTGGTAAAGGATAGTCTAGAACCACCGCCTCTTTCTCTAGCTCAATCGGCAGAGTTTGCAGAGGAGACATGAGAATAATTGTCTTGTTAGTTCCCTTAAAAGAAGCGATCGCATCTCGCAACCATCTGGTGATTACAGGTCCGTCTATAAAAGGATGAAGATCTTTGAAGATAAAAATTCCACCTTCTTTCTCTCTAATCGTCCATTCAATCGCAGCTTCAGGGGATACGGTATTATGCTTAGTTGCCTGACGAGGCTGACCATATTCAACCATGCCCCTGGTAACCGTCCAAACAAATACTCGCTTGTATTCGGCGTTTTCTCTGGCGATCTTCGAAATTGCTAACTCAGCCCGCTCTTCTTCTGGTGTAATCAGATAAATCAACGGATATTGAGCCTGGACTAGAATATTTAGTTCTTCTTTCATAATATCGACCCTACTAGACCCTCTGCTCGCTAACTTTGTGACCTGCTTGCTGACTTGACTAAATACTCATTACCTATAAGCAGGAAACTAGCTCCTCTTCACTAGGCTTTTCCGCCCCTTCTGACTGACTCGCAACCTCTAAAGGCAAATCTTCGTCTAAAACGCTGGGACTGTTGGTGAGTGAAACCATCTCTCCATCTCGCATGACCAGAGGAGATGTACAGTCGGGACAAAAATGAATTTGATGAGTTTCCCCATGAACTGATGACTGAATTTCTTCTACCTGTTCAGGAAACTGCATGTAAAAGGCGATCGCCTTTTCAACTAAAGAAGACATTGATTCAACATCTACCGCAGCTTTGATCTTCAGCCTTCGATGTAACTCTGGAGGTATATATAAAGTTATTTTTTGCTTACTTTGCATATCACTTAAGTTTAATAATTACCCGGGTATATGAATTAACTTACCGAGTTTATTTTTGTCTGTCAAGACAGCATGCTGTTTTGATGTCATTTTTGTAATATTTGTTTACAACAAGGATATGTAAATACATCTGGGCAGTAAAAAACAAAGTCGGAAGCCACTAACAGCGAGAGGGCTTACTTAGTTGCAAAACAATATCGTCAATTCCTTTAACCACATCGGCACTGGGTTGATTGATTGGCTGATTTGTAATGATGCTAAAAACTAGTGTCCCGTACTCAGGATGATCGAGATAACCAGATAAT
>JBCBEA010000457.1:0-3982 GCA_038529195.1 Cyanobacteria bacterium J06600_6 | reverse complement strand
ACACTTCTTTATTCTTTTTACGAAATCTACCTGTAGATATTCAGCTAGCAACCCGAAAAGCGATCGCAGAGATAGAGAACATAGAGCCAAATATAGTTATCTGCTGTGGAATGGCAGAAAAAAGAAGTAGGTTAACCATAGAATCCCAGGCATGGTGTGAAGATAATTGTCTCAGTACTGCAATCGACTTGCCGAAGCTGAAGCAAAGCCTAGTAAATACCGAAATTAGTCACGATGCAGGTAAATTCGTTTGCGAAGGTTTATATTATCAACTGCTAAAATACATTCAGCTGCATGGCAAAAATTTAGACTGCATTTTTATTCATGTGCCCAAACTAGAAACTAATAATTCAACTCAGATTTTAGAAGATTTTCGTCGTGTACTGGCATGGTTTTAAAACACGAATACCATCAAAGCAAGCTCCGCAAATTGATTCTCTTCTATACAAAAAGTCGAGCATAAAGCCAGGCTCTTAAACTGTAAGAACCGATGGATTAATCGCTTGATACAGTTATAAACAGTTGCTTTGTAGCTCAACTACAAAAATTATTTTATTTTTAGAGTTATATTAACCTTCTCTTTGATCTTCATCAGTTTGGATAAAGAGAATGAGCAAGAATACGGTAGGAACTAAAACAAAGAGAATCGTTGCTACGAATCCCAAATCATTAACATCCATGCAATAGCAGCTCCTGAGTAATTTATTATTAAAACGACATTGGGATCTAGAATATCATTACTTAGGTTCATAGCTCTATTAACCAAGTTTATTTTTTCTTTTTCTTTTTCTTTTTCTTGGACGTTGGCTTCGTGATAATGGTTACTGGTCCATTAACTATGGTTTGGCAAGCCAATCGATAGCTGTCGGGCTTCTTTTTTAATCTCCGCTTTTCAAAATCAGTTCTGGGCGACAAGTTTTCCATTCCCTCGGCGACTTCCACAAGACAAGTCGCACATTGTCCATAGCCACCGCAATTTCTAAGCTTGCCCCCCAGGGTATAAATATCAACTCGATTTTGAAGAGCTTTCTCGCGTAAATTTGACCCCTGTGCAGCGATTACATCTTGGTTTTCTTTGGCAAAGGTAATTGTCGTCATAGAAATTCTCTCGTGTTAAATCCTGCTTACTATAATATTAAGAATTCATAAGAAATCATACATCGATTTTAATACTTATTGACGGTGAGATTGTTATTGTTTACAACTGACCAGCCTCTAATAGAGAAAACTTTTAACTCGCAGGGTCAATTAGTTTGCTCTGCCAATGCCAATAATCAATCTTCTTGGTTGTTCCTTCGGTGTTAATAGCGATCGCTGCTGCATAATTAGCTGCGGGGGTACAAGAAAAAAGCGACCAGTTCATAACCGCTTCCGGTTGCTCTTGAATTGCTAGCAAAGATAAAGAGTTAGAGCGATCGCAGGCTATTTCAACCCGAGCTAAGGAATCAGCCAATCCTGTCCCAACCGCTTTGAGGTATGCTTCTTTTGCCGTCCAAAGCTGAAAAAAAAGTAGTGACTGCTGTTCGCGATCGCTTTCTGCGAGCATTTGAAATTCTCGCTCGGCAAAGAAACGACGTGCAATTTTTAAGGCATCTGGCATTGGACGCTGATATTCAAGATCGACTCCAATTAGGTGCTGGAGATTAAAGCCAAAAAGAGCATATTCCTGGGAGTGAGAAAGATTGAACTGTAGAGGAGATTGTGTAGCCTGGTTTTGGTCTAAGTGGGGTTTGCCTTTATTTCCATAGGTGAAACATAAGTTTTGAGGTTGTCTACCCAGATAGCCTGATAGCAGGTGTCTCAAAATGCCCCTCGCAGCAATGAATCTTCTTTTGTGTTGGGGAAAGCGAAATTTCTGGGCTCTAACTATTTCATCCGTAGACAAACAAGTTTCTAGCCTCTCGATCTGCTGGGTGGACAGCTTTAAATTCGCTCGCCAGATGTGAACCCGATCGTTTTTAAGCGTCGGAAAGTGATTAGGAACTTGCCAAATGGTCATTATATTTCTGCTTTGGAGGACTCCTAAAAGACTGCTTACATGAGAAGATCAGCTTCGCATCATCAAATTACAGTTAACTACTCAATTAAGAAAGCTAAATGATTATGAGTTACTTACACTTTAAAGATCAAAGATCTTGGGCAAGACGATGATTCGCCTTGGCTTTGATTAGAAGATTCTGGTCATCTTCAACCTCTGTCCAGCAATTTTCGCCTAACTGTTCTAACGCAAGCAGACAGGCATACTTAAGATTGAAAATTGGCGTGTCTAAAGTTTGCTTTAACAGCGGAATTGCCTGAGTCGCTTTGATGTCTGCCAGAGAGATAGCTGCTGCTGCGCGAGATTTTTGAAACTGGGGGGCAGTATTTTGTAAGGCTGACACAATCAAGTCGTAGCTTTCCTGATGCTTCAATAGTCCGAGTAGTTTGACTACATGAAAATGCGCACCATAGTCATTGTGAGCCTCAGCTTCATAGGTTTGTAAAATGGCTTCTATTACCTGTTGGGTATCGACTTCGAGTAAAGTCTTATCTGCTAGATAACATCGCCCAAAATCGGTGTGATATAGCTCTCTAATCAGAAATTCTATTGAGGGAGGCTGGTCATATTTATGTACTAACTCAATATCCTGCGGGCGATCGCGAATTATCCGATCTAAGCTGGGTTCAATTTCGGCGAAAGTAACTTTGCCCGTTGCTAAACCCTTAGCAGCCAGTAGTCTAATCCCCCGTAGGCGAAAAGCAACGGAAATTGGAGCTTTGGAGATCGCCGGAATAGCCGAATAATATTCCGCGTCAATTAAGTCTTGGATACAGGCGCGCCTGGCGTTGATATCATCGTCCTGAAGAAAAGCAACTACCTCCTCCATTTGGCTGTAGTCATGGCTTAAACGGGCAATTGAGGCGATTGCTGCACTGGCAATTGATTTATCTTGACTGGCAGTAAAAGGCTTGATACGTTCGACAGCGGGTAAATAATTGAAATTTGCCAGGGTATGGATAATGACGCGGTAAGTCTGATGGGATTTGGTCAGCAAACTAGCGATCGCTTCGAGGATTGCGGGATCTTCTGTGCCAATCTCGCCAATTGCCCAAACGGCATTTTCGACCGTTAGGGGATCTTCATCATCAAGACAGGCTGTCAGAGTCGGTAGTGCTTGAGTGGCTTTTAAACGTCCTAAACTCTCAACTGATTTACGGCGCGCAATACGATTGGCTAAAGCTGGATCGCGATCGCCAATTGCTTCAATCAAGGCGTTAATCGCTCTCTGAGTCGGAAAATTGATTAGATGTGCTGCACCAACATAGCGTTCTGATGTACCGTCTTCGGTATTTAAAGGCTTTTTCAACAGCGCGATCGCCTGTTCTTCCGTCAGATTAAATATGTTGGAAAATCTATTGTCCATTACCTTAAGAAAATTTTATAATCCTTGCTAATCAATAAACAGTGTAAAGCCTATTGCTTCTGTCGATCTCTGACGGTTTACTGGGAGCAAACAATCTGAGAAGATCGATTACACTCTCGATTTAATTTAAAATCATTAATTTCCCTAATTTAATTTCAAAATATTAAGCAAATGCCTGAAAACCCCGTAACTTCAGAAGATTTGGCAGAATTGATTGTTGAATTTGAAAAATATCGCGATCGTTTGATTCACGACACTACAGAAGCAGCGAAAAAAGCCAAGCTTTCTAAAAAAGCAACTATGGCAAAACTAGAGCCACAGCTTGCTGATATTGATGCCAAATTAGAAAGACTCCGAGAACAACAAGCTAATTTCAACGCCAATAGTTAGATGTCAAATACTCCTAATCTCGATAACGGTGGGATTTCCTTATTATCTCACCAGGAAACCGATCGGCTTTTAGCCCAGGTAAATCAGCAGCTAGCCAATAATACTTTTGATTTGCAGGATCACCAGCTTATTTTGCAGATGATTGAATGCTTAGGAGATACCAGAGGTTTAGTCCGTTTAGGTTTTGC
>JBCBEA010000456.1:0-3985 GCA_038529195.1 Cyanobacteria bacterium J06600_6 | reverse complement strand
TGCTAGGCAGCGCAGTTAGCAGTGTTGGCGATCTTAATAATGACGGTGCGGACGACCTAGTGATTAGTGCTACTGGTGTAGATATCAGCGGAGAATATACCAGAGAAGGTTCTACCTACGTGATTTTTGGCAAAGCTTCTAATTCGAATCCAGGTCCAGATCCAGATCCAGATCCAGATCCAGATCCAGATCCAGATCCAGACTCAAAAGCAACACCTTTCAATGACAATTTAACTGGAACTTCTGGTAACGATACTATTTCGGGACTCAGCGGTGACGATACCATTTCTGGTGGAAACGGCAATGATAATTTATCGGGAGATGCTGGTGGTGATTCTCTTATTGGTGGAAACGGTGCTGATACTCTTGCGGGAGGGAATAACAACGATACTTTAGATGGTGGTGGAGGAGCCGATTTACTGCTTGGTGGTAACAATCAAGATCGTCTAATTGGCAAAGGTAAAAACGATACCTTAATTGGGGGAACAGATAATGATTACCTTGAGGCGGGTGCGGGGGATGATATTCTCATTGGTGTTGATCCTGATAATCAGCAGGTGCAGTTAGGAGAGCAAGATACTCTAGTCGGCAATTCTGGAGCAGATTTATTTATCCTAGGAGATGAGGATCGCGTTTACTACGACGATCGCAATTCTCAAACGGAAGGTGCGACAGACTACGCTTTCATTCAAGACTTTAATCCCAGTCAGGACAAAATTCAGCTTAAAGGCGATCGCAGTTTGTATAGCCTAGCTTTTTATACTGATGGGTCAGGCAAACGTTTAGCAAATATCTTTTACGGTCGGTCTGGAGATGTTCCCGAACGTGTGGGGATTATTAAAAATGTGCCAAATAATCTAACTTTAGATAATCCTGCTTTTATCTATCTTGCTGACAATTCATCTACTTCGCCTGTAGAACAACCAACTACAATCGAAGGAACACCTACCCCCTATAGCGATGAGATTATAGGCAGTAATCAAGATGATGTTATTTCGGGTCAAAGCGGAGATGATACCATCTCTGGTGGTGACGGTAACGATCTGCTCAATGGCGAAGCTGGTGGTGATTCTCTATTTGGCGATCGCGGTAACGATAGTTTAAATGGAGGCAGTAATAACGATACTCTGTTTGGTGCAGCGGGTAACGACGTGCTGAATGGAGATAATGACCAGGATAAGCTGGTTGGTGGAGCAGGAAAAGATCTGCTGCTAGGTGGTACAGAAAATGACCTTTTAGAAGGCGGTGCAGGAGACGATACTCTCATTGGGACAAACTACGGCAATTTAGAAGTTCAGCTAGGGGAACAAGATACCCTAATTGGTGGTGCAGGCAAAGATTTCTTGATTTTAGGAGATAGCGATCGCCTATTTTATGATGACCGCAATCCCGAAACCCAAGGCTCAACTGATTATGCTTTGATTAGAGGTTTTGACTTTAGCCAGGACAATATTCAACTCCAGGGCGATCGAAGTTTGTATAGTCTCTCTTTCTATAATTCTGGTGGTACTACCTTTGCTAATCTCTTTTATCAGCAGCCAGGAGCGGTAGCCGAAAGAATTGCGATTATTGAAAATCCACTGCGCAACCTAGCCACGAGTAATAGCGCTTTTGTTTATAAGCCGTTTACACCCACATCTGAAGTCATCCCTGAATCAGAAGTAATCGTCGAAGCTACCGAAGCTACTCCCTATAATGACGAACTTAGAGGCACTCCCAATGACGATCGTCTATCGGGCAAAAGGGGAGATGACACAATTTTTGGTGGCGAAGGTGATGATTTTCTAGCTGGTGACAATGGCAATGACTCTCTTTTTGGTGAGGGAGGCAATGACACAATTTCTGGTGGCAACAACAATGACACTTTATTTGGCGCAGCAGGTAACGATACTCTTAACGGCAGCAATAATCAAGACCGATTGCGGGGAGATAGAGGTGACGATCTGCTGATCGGGGGGAATGATAACGATCTTCTAGAAGGGGGATTAGGTAACGACACCTTGATCGGAGTAAATTCTGGCAATAATTCAGTACAGCTAGGAGAGCAAGATACTCTAATTGGCGGTGCAGGCAGAGATTTATTTTTCTTGGGCGATCGCGATCGCATTTACTATGACGATCGCAATGCAGAAACGGGTGGCGATACTGACTATGCTCTAATCAGAGATTTTGACCCGTCCCAAGATAAGATTCGCTTAAAAGGCAGCTCCAGTTCATACGAACTCGGATTTTATACCGATGGTAGTGGCACAAACTTTGCTAATATTTTTTATCTTGAACCAGGATCGAGTCCTGAAAGAGTTGGCATTATTGAAAATGCCTCGACTAACTTAACTATGACCAATCGAGCTTTTTCGTTTGTTTAGGCTCTGATCGCTAATCTGATCGTTAAATAGCTGCACAGAAACGAGATTTTCAATTTTTGGCTCGGAAATACTGGCAGCTATTTTTATTTTTGCCTGTGAGAAGCAAGTTTATCTGCCCATCTAGTTGTTTCGGGGAGACGATATTTAGTCAGACAGCCTGTAACGTATGTCAATGCGGTGGGCAGACTAATTCGGTGACCAATAGAAATATAGATCGGCTTAACGTTGGTACGCGATCGCAAAACTGCACCAATTTCTTCTCCATCATCAATCAGAGGCTGCCAACTTCCTTTAGTTAAAGGGACTGGTTCATGTTTGCCGATGAACAAAGATTTAGCCACGCCGATCGTGGGAATATCCAGCAGTACTCCTAAATGACAGGCTAGACCAATTCGACGTGGATGAGCATAACCCTGCCCATCACAAAGAATTAAATCAGGAATCGTTTTTATTTTGGGAAAAGCTGCCATAATTGCGGGAATTTCGCGAAAAGCAAGATAACCTGGCACATAGGGAAAGGTGGTGGGAATACGGGCGATCGCCTGTTCGACCAATTCTAGTTCTGGATAAGTCAAAATAGCGATCGCGGCTTTAGTGACTTTATATTTATCTTCAAAGCCAATATCTACCCCCGCCACATACTTAACTTTCGTGAGGCGATCGGTGGAAATCACCTGCCCCCGTAATTGCGACTGGATTATTTTTGCCTCAGCCACATTTTTGGCACAGAAGCGCGCGGAGTTAATGTCCAACGGTAATTAGTTTGCTTGCTACTTGGTAATTTTAATTGATTTCTTTAATTCAAAAATTAGAGGTGATTTTTAAACTACTGCAAATAAAGCTTATCTTAACTATTGAACGCCAAATTAATCATCAAACTAGGTGACTAAGAGGGAAATATGCCTTAATATGAAAAATCTTTGTTTATAGACAATAAATACAACCTCGTTATTAAATCATAGACTCAATTGATTTGGTAAACCTAAGACTTTAACTGTGTTTTTACTTACATTTAACATACATAGTTTTAATCTAGATAATACTTACAAAATTCGATTGTTATAATATGTAGAACAAATCGTTTACCAGCCTTGAAACTGTTCGACTGCGTCTATTTGTAGTAAACAAATGCAAAATTTATCCGATAATAAC
This sequence comes from Cyanobacteria bacterium J06600_6, assembly GCA_038529195.1. Taxonomy (GTDB): domain Bacteria; phylum Cyanobacteriota; class Cyanobacteriia; order Cyanobacteriales; family Xenococcaceae; genus Waterburya. Next base: position 467 of record JBCBEA010000456.1, on the reverse strand, counting down.
GATCTGTTTATCCCCAACACGAACCGACCTTTAGGAGAAGTCCTCATTGAGGCTGGTTTGATTTCGGCTAGCCAAATAGAATTTGCCTTGCAGCTTCAGTCTACAAGCAATATGAGAGTAGGAGAAATTCTTGCGTCTCACAATTGGATAAAACAGCAAACGGCTGACTTTTTTGCAGAAAAGTGGGAGACACTACTTAAACAGAAGCAAAAAAAACCATTAATCTACTATTTTCGGAGTGCAGGATTATTAACCGAGCAGCAGATTGCTGCCTTAATTCGCGAACAAAAACAACAGTCCAAACCTAAAAGATTTCATCGCCTAGCGGTAGAGCAAGGTTATCTAAAACAAATTACCGTTGACTTTTTTCTAGCTAATATTTTCAACATCTACAACACAAACGTATTTTCTTTCGCCAAGCCCTATGAAATTCTGAGCCGATACAATCGAGGCGAAACTAACTTTAG
>JBCBEA010000455.1:0-3985 GCA_038529195.1 Cyanobacteria bacterium J06600_6 | reverse complement strand
CCGAAAGGTAGACTCCACTAGGGAGCTCCATCGGGCCATATTGCAAAAATTATATCGGCCTCGCATCGCTAGCAATAGTGAAAACAGGTTCGACATAAATTTGAATTGCCAGCTTCCAATGCTGGACATTTTTCGTAATATTTGTTCCGTGAGCGTTTTGACGTTCATTGGGCAAGTCAGGCTGGTAAGTGTGAGAACTCACAAGCTATTGATTTTGCCCTTTTTTATTGGCTTCGCTCAAAATCGCCGCGGACTATTGTGAATAGGTACATCTACTTTTTTCTCATCTGCTGTACTTTCTCCTGTTCAGGCGATGAGGAGCCATACTTAGACTTTAGCTCTGCTGATTTGTTTCAAGCAGAGCATAGTGGAGAAAAGATACTACTTTATATACCAGACTCTTTGTTGGGAAGAGATATGCTCTTAGTCTCACGATTTGCAGGAGTACCGGAGAACTATCATCGGTACTATGTGGCAGGCTCTGAGTTTCGTGAAAGTCTTTTGTACTGGGAGAAAAAAGGAGATTATATTTTGCTTCGAGCTCGAAACGCAAGAAGTACAACTCCTGCTGATGACCCCTTGTCACTTTCAGTTCAAGCAAATAGTACTTTCCCTGTTCTAGGGCGGTTTAAGATAAAAAGTTCTCTTTCTGGAGATAGCTACAAGATCAACGTAGGTTCATTTTTTAATGCAAGTTCACCTTTGTTGTCGGGGTGGTATAAGAGCACAGCGAAAGAATACGATAAAAATAGGTTTGAAGATGAAAATAGCTGGCTCGAATCTTTCAAGGCCTTCGAGAACAACATTGAGCTATCTTACATAAAAACATACAGCGTTGGGAAAACACCGCATGGTGATGGAACAGCTACCATGAGTTTTAAAATGCATTACTCTCTAGTGTTATTACCAGAGAAGCCAATGATATCCAGGCCTCATGATCCTCGTGTCGGCTGGTTTTCTGTAGAAAAAAAGTACTACTCTTCCGATCTAGCAGGTGTACAAAACCATAGCTACATCAAAAGGTGGAATTTGGTTCCGTGTGATATTGAATCTTATCAGCAAGGGGAATTAGTCGAACCAGTCAAGCCCATCACTTTCTACATTGACCCAGCTACGCCGTTAAAATGGCGGCCCTACTTCAAAAAAGGTGTGGAAGCGTGGAATACCTGCTTTGAAACCGCAGGATTTCGAAATGCAATAGTAGCTCTTGATCCAGAAGATCAAAAGGGTTTCAATAACGAGGACATTCGCTTTAGTGTAATTCGATACATAACTAACGAAACCAAAAATGCTTCTGGCCCTAGCGTTTGTGATCCGCGTAGTGGTGAGATTATTGAAAGCGATATTTTATGGTATCATAATGTTTTCGATCTATTAAGAAACCGCTATTTGATAGAAACCGGCGCGACTAACCCCATTGCCTCTCAGTTATTTTTACCGGATTCAGTAATGGGAAAGCTAGTTAGCTATGTAATCGCTCATGAAGTTGGCCATGCACTTGGCTTATCGCATAATATGAAAGCGAGTTCAGCCTACCCCGTGGATTCTTTACGCTCGGCTTCCTTTACTTCTGAGTATGGAATTACACCTACACTAATGGACTACGCTCGGTTTAATTATATCGCTCAACCTGGCGATGAAGGAGTAGAATACATCGCCGCTATTGGCCCCTACGACCATGCTGCAATTAATTGGGGGTACCGCTATTATCCCGACGATAATCCAGTCAAAACGGAGGTCATTTTATCTAGTAGTAATCCCACCTACCAGTTTAGTCACGAATCAATTGAGTTTGATCCTACTACACAAACTGAGTGCCTTGGAGATGATAATATCAAAGCTTCTGGTTATGCTTTAAAAAACCTCAAGAAAGTGGCAGATAGCTTGATTGTTTGGTCACAAGTGAAAGGAGCAGAACCGAAACACCTTACGGGTCTTCATAAGGACTTCTTAACGATGTGGTATCGTTATCAAATGCATGTCCTTCAAAATATTGGTGGGGTTATCGAGGAGGTAAAACTTCCAACGGAAGAAGGGAAAACTTATAGTATGGTTTCAAAACCAATACAGCAAGATGCATTAGAATTTTTATTAGAGAATACCTTTTGCGACCAATCCTGGCTTATTCCTGATGCTATACAGAACCGGATTTATCCTAATGGAGCCCAAGAAATAGTCCTCACACAACAAAGAAAATTATTAGAAATGTTGCTCCACCCAGAACGTTTGGCACGATTGATCGATTACCACAGGCAATATAAATACACCAGCTATTCGCCTCGCGAAATATTGGATAAGCTAAGCCACGCTTTATTGTTTCAAACCAGAGTTTTAGACAGTGAAGCTTATACGCTAATGACTCTACAGAGGCATTATTTATTGTGTCTTAATACGCTTTATCAGCTCAACATCTTGGGGGACTATAGTACGAATACCTATTCTGAACTTTCCTTCATTGCCTATCAGGAAATACAAAAGATAGCCAAACATCTTTCTACACAACATGCTAACTCGTATATCACCAATGATAAATTGCGTTGGCATAGACAATATTTACTGGATATAATTGACAAGTCCCGAGAAGGGGAGTTGTCAGAGGATTGCATTGTAGCCTTTGGTCATCATCAAAAAACGCAGACACATAGCTGCTTCCATTAATAATGAACCCAAGATAAAAACACTATGAACACAGCAAAAAACAAAGTATTGCAGCACGGTGAACATCAGTGGATACATCTTAATTCAGGTAGTGAGGAGGAGGTATACAAACTTTATTCCGATCAGGAGTTAGTCTCTCAGGCTTGGCCTGATATAGAGATGGGAAACAAGCAGTTTGTACTATCAAACAAAGAGTACAAAACACAAGTTTGGCACCAAGAAACTGGCTTGTCTCTTGAGAATGCACTTGACAATGGCAATCGACATATGGGCCAATACTTGAATCAAGTTAAAGAGCATGGTCCTGCCAGACAATTACCACCTTACCTGCATAAAGAACAACGCGGAGAACATGTTTGGACTGTTGATGCTCGTGGAGCTAAAGGCGCATTATTATTGGAGTATATTGAGAATGATAAAGGCCAGGTCATTGCAGGTATGGCTCATATTGATGAGGGAGGTGAAAAGCCTGCCTATTACGTAGACAACTTGCATCCCAGGCTTGGACCAGAACCGTACCTTTTCAGAACGCACAACCTAGAAATAGCCTACCGGGATTGTGAGGAAAAAGCGACCCAATATCATATGCTATCCAAAACCGGCTATGAGTGGGTTTATCAAAATGAAGAACATCCGATGGGCTATATATTAGAGAACACAGGAAACGAATGTATTGCCATTATCTATCCAAATGATGAAAGTCGAACTGTCGATGCGTATAGCAATGCTACCTTGGAAGTACGTGACATTGAAACCAAAAACTGGAAAGTAATGGGTTGGAATATGGATTTACCACAAGCACTCGAGTGGGGGAACGAAAAAGCAACTGCTTATTTGACTGATAAAATGGAGCGCGATAAATCAATTAAATATCCTGGCGTTTCCCCCTCTCGTGACAAAGACCCAAATATTGATCCAATTCAAGATATTGAGATGGATATTTAGGTTTATCACATTAAATTTAGTCCTCCTTTCAACATCAATAGCTTTTTCTTCTCATAAGTGCGCTGCTCTATTTACTAGTAGGAATGCATAAGGCTGCTAAGGGTTGTTCCCCCCTGGCGCACGCAAGGCATCCAAACGTATCCCTAAAGGGAGCCCTCATTCGGAGCCTCCTTGCGTTTACCTCCCTCCCGTTCGACCACGTGGCAGGGGTGCAAGCAAGCAGTGTTGTTTGCACCCCAACAACCAAATGGAAAGGAGAATGGGACATGAGCAATTTAAAGGAAGAACTCGATCAATTTATCGGAGGAGCGGCGCAGTGGTATCGCCATCCGCTTAACAGGAAGGCACTGTATACTGACGGCGTGAAATACCTCGCAGAGAA
>JBCBEA010000454.1:0-3988 GCA_038529195.1 Cyanobacteria bacterium J06600_6 | reverse complement strand
CTTTAGGTTAGGACATAATCAAATCAAGAATAGATGTTGTTTTTAAATTTGTCAGCTTTCATCCTTTATTCCTCATCCCTCATCCTGCGAGGCGTTAGCCTCTGGTCATGCAAAGCATGACACTGGCACATTCGTGCCGCAGCAGATACATCAGCTTGTCCGTCTTGGTGCGCATTCCCTAGCGCCGTAAGACGACGCGGGGTCACACCGCTAATCTAATCTTGTATGGCTATAATCCTCATCCTTTATCCCTCATCCCTTCAATATGACCCAGCCAGAAGCATTAAAAACATTACTCCAGGCGATCGCATCTGGCGATATTAGCCCAGAAAGCGCCTTAGAACAGCTTAAACATCTACCGTTTGAAAGTCTCGATCAGTTTGCCAAAATCGACCACCATAGGCAGCTAAGAACTGGTTTTCCTGAAGTTATTTGGGGTGCAGATAAAACAACAGAGCAGTTAATTAAGATTATTACCGCCATGAAGTCAGACAGTACTGTGACCATGGCAACTCGAATTAAACCAGAGGTATATCAAGAACTAAAAGCAGCAATTCCCGAGCTGATTTACTATCCTGCTGCCCGAATCTGTTCTCTCTCTAAACCTCAAGCTCCAACTCGAACAGGAAAAATTTCAATTCTGACGGCGGGGACAGCGGATATTCCCGTCGCTTCTGAAGCTGCAATTACGGCAGAACTCTGTGGCTTTGAGGTAATTCGCCTTTGGGATGTTGGGGTGGCAGGCATTCACCGTTTACTAAGCAACAGTCAGGTTGTTTATGATGCGGATGTGCTAATTGTCGTTGCGGGCATGGAAGGAGCTTTACCCAGCGTTGTAGCAGGAATGGCAGACTGCCCCGTAATTGCCGTACCCACTAGCGTTGGCTATGGAGCGAGCTTTAGTGGTGTTGCTCCTTTATTAACCATGCTTAATTCCTGCGCTGCGGGAATTGGAGTCGTAAATATTGATAACGGCTTTGGGGCAGCTATTTTGGCGGGGCAAATCTTGCGTACTGCTCAAAAACTCAATCGAAACAAATAGAGTTACTGGGCAAGTTTTAGTATGCTGTTGTCTGCGTCAGCTTAATTCCAGATTTGGCAATGCGATCGTCAACGTAATTTAGATGAATTGGGTAAGAATTGAAGTCGGTTAATTCCGATTGTTTTTGAAGCGCATTTTCTACCTGCTTCTCTAAAGCTGTAATCTCTAGCTGCAATTGCTGAAACTTGGTTTGTTGTCCGACAGAAAAAACTTGCTTTGATTTTTGCATAACTACAATCGAAGTAATACTTAAAGGAGCTTGATTCGGATTAAACTTTAATTTATGGATGTTTGATTTGCCATCTTAGCCTAGAGCTTGTCTAATTTACAGACGGGATGGACATTTTGTTAACTGTAACGAAACTATTGGCTGCTTGGGGAAATTATCATAGTCACCTGGCATTACAGTCCGTAGTGAAGTAATTTACTGATGTTTGAGCGATCGCCTGCATTGCCTGTCCAAGAGCAGAAATACGTAAGATAAAGTAGTGACAGTAACATCTGCTCTATTTAATCAACTTTAAAACTCAGGTATGGCAATCTGCTCGAAGTGTAAAACTGGTTTTGATTCTGATCTTGGTAGATGCCCAAAATGCAATTCTGTGTATGACTCTGGAAAGAAGAGGGTAAATTTTTCTTTTATAAATTTTTCTTTTTTCTTTTTCTTAGGGGTTTGGCTATTAGCGGTCGGACTTCCCCTATTAGCGATCTCCATACCTCAGTTTATAGGCAATATACTGCTTCTTGTATTGTCTTTTGCTCTATCTATACTTGAATTTAGCTCCATATCTCTAGCCATATTTAGTGCTGTATTTTTAGCGTCTTACTTCGGCATTGCTCTTTGGGTCTGTTCTGATGCACAGAGGCGAGGTAAAGCCGGTATTTTAGTTGCTTTGTTAGTCTTAATAACGCCAGTACTCGGACTGATTTTATGGTTGATATTTAGACCTCCCGTAAATAGCTAGAAATATCCGCGGTACAAAACTAAAATTACGCTCTGGGCAATTTAACTATTCGCTGATTACAATGCGATAGACTAATTCCTCTCATCTCCTCCAAATATCATGACTCAAACCATGACCAAAGCTTTATTGTCAGTCAAGCATCTTCGAGTGGCATATCCTAGCCGAGGGTCAGAGACTGTTTGGGCGGTGGATGATGTTTCTTTTGAATTAAAGCCAGGGGAAAAGATTGGTTTGGTTGGCGAATCTGGCTGCGGAAAATCTACCCTCGGACGAGCAATTATGCGTCTACTACCAGAGGGAAGCCAGGTTGAAGGTCAGGCGATTTTTGAGTCTAAATCGGTTTTTGAACTAGATACAGCAGGGTTACGAGAGTTTCGCGGGGAAGTTGTGGCACTAGTTTTCCAAGACCCCATGACCCGTTTAGATCCCCTTATGACGATTGGCGCTCACTGCTTAGAAACGATCGCTGCTCATCAACCCAACTTATCTCAGGCAGAAAGTAAAAAGCTAGCGATTGAAACCCTAGAAACAGTCAAAATTCCTGCAAATCGCTGGGGGCAGTATCCTCATGAGTTTAGTGGCGGGATGCGTCAAAGAGTGGCGATCGCTCTGGCACTGTTGTTAAATCCCAAGGTAATTGTTGCAGATGAACCAACTACTAGTCTTGACGTGACGGTTTCAGCCGAAATTCTTGATGAGTTGACCCGTCTCTGCAGTGAGCGAGATATGGGCTTAATCTTGATTTCTCATGACCTGGCAATGGTGGGCGAATATTGCGATCGCATTGCGGTGATGTACCAGGGCAAAATGGTAGAAACAGGCAGTGTTAAGTCGATTCTCTACAGTCCTCAGCACGAATACACTCAGTCTTTACTAAACGCAGCCCTGCTGTTGCAAGCGGTAGACTCTAAAAATATTACCAGCTCTAATTCAACCCAGCCAATCCTCAAGGTTGAGAATTTAAAACAATATTTCACTCTGGAAACGAATTTTATTCAGCAAATCTTCTCTAAAGAGCCAGCACAGCAAATCAAAGCCGTCGATAATATTAGCTTCGATCTCCATCCAGGAGAAATATTAGGCTTGGTGGGGGAATCAGGCTGTGGTAAAAGTACCCTCTCTCGGACAATTTTGCAGTTGCTCAAGCCAACAGCGGGCAAAGTCGAATTTTTAGGACAGGATCTAACGACTCTTTCTACTTCCGAAATGCGGAGTCAGCGCCGAGAGCTACAGATGATCTTTCAAGATCCTCATGCCTGTCTCAATCCTTTGATGACCGTAGGGCAAAGTATTGCCGACCCTTTGCTAATCCATAAACTTGCTACTCCCGCTACAGCCCAGCAGCAGGTAGAAGTAATGTTGGAGAAAGTCGGTTTGACACCAACAGAAACATACTATCGACGCTATCCCAAAGAATTATCGGGTGGACAGCAGCAACGAGTAGCGATCGCCCGCGCCTTAATTACCAAGCCCAAGCTAGTTATCTGTGATGAACCCGTAAGTATGCTCGACGCTACGGTACAAACTCAGGTACTAGAATTAATGTTGGCGTTAAAGTCGGAATTTGACTTAACCTACCTCTTTATTACTCACGATCTTTGGGTCGCTAGATTCTTTTGCGATCGCATTGCGGTCATGAATTCAGGTCAAATTGTTGAACTCGATACTACCGAAAATATTTTTACCCAGGCACAGCACCCTTATACCCAGAAACTGCTGTCAGCAGCACCATTGTTAGAAAAGTAGCAGTTATGGCGCTTATTTGACTGGGAAGTTAAGGGTTTGTGTTGTTTGTCAAATCGTTACTAGCTGCGCGCATGCGCTGCGCTCTCAACTCTCAACTTGTTAAAAATAGGGACACCCAACTAATATGAAATCTAAAAAAGAATGCTACATATAGGTTTGGTGAGGCAGAAGGCAGAAGAAATTAATCGTCTTTATGTCTTTACTTATCTGTAGCAAGTAATTAAGTATTTCATAT
>JBCBEA010000453.1:0-3993 GCA_038529195.1 Cyanobacteria bacterium J06600_6 | reverse complement strand
ACCAGTTAGCGTTGAAGATCTATTAGCAGCAGCTCCGACATTATCAGGAATTTATCGTACTCATTTACAGTCATACTTTACTATTCTTCGCCAGCATCCAGATTTGATTAATGTCTTTAGTCAGGTGGTTGCTGCGGACTCGCCGATCCAGATAAATAGCGAGGCTGTATATAAGCTTGGCGGTATGGGTTTAATTAAATTAACTGGTAATAAAGTCGTTCCTAGCTGCGAACTATATCGTCTTCATTTTCGCGACTACCTAGCTGTCTAGAATAATTGCTGCTATTTCTGAGCTTTATCTCTGTTTAAAGGGGAAGCTAATACCCGCATCGGGATAATTTCGACCCGCAAGTTGATTTCTTGCTGGATATTTTTACCAATTAGGTTTCTCAAGTTATCAATGTCAGCTTGAGCAATAGAATCAATGGGTGCTGCAACCTCAATGCCAATTTGCAGGTGATCTTGATGGGGAATAACCGCGATCGATTTAATATCTGCTTCCGCAAACGCCTCAGTTTGATAAATAATGAGCTTTGATATTTGAGAGGTAACGTTCTTCTTGATAATTAGCTCTCGCATAGATAAAGTAAGGGGGACTCCCAGAGCGAACAGAACCGCCGTAGACATAGCTAATCCCTTTTTCGCACGTGCAATGTTTCCATAGGACTGAAATAGAAAGACCAGACTACCAAAGAAAATAATACAGATTAGATTGGTTGAAAACAGCAAAAAAGACCCAAGAGCAATACTTTTTTGTCCGATCGAGAGACCAATTCCGACCACGCTCAGAGGCGGAACTAAAGCCACGGCGATCGCCACTCCTGGAATAGCATCGGCAATGCTGCGTCTGGTTTGGGTAAAAGCACCCGCTAGTCCCGCTGCCATGGCAATACCAAAGTCAATCAGCGTCGGATTCGTACGGGAAAGTATTTCTGAATCGACGGTTTCTAAACCAACAATAGAGGCTGTTAGCCAAGAAGCAGCAATGGTCAACAATATTCCTTTGAACAAAGTAAAACTAGAGCGACGCAACAGTTTCCGATTGCCCATTGCCACAGCAAAAGCCATGCCGATGATTGGTCCCATTAATGGAGCGATGATCATTGCCCCAATAATAATTGCCACGCTGTTGGCTAACAATCCTAAAGTAGAAATAATTGCCGACAGCATCAGCATAAAGTGAAAGCTAAAAGACGGTACTGATGAACGCCACAGGTTACGATTTAGGCTAGCAATTGGCGTAGCCTTTTCCTTAATCCATTTCCAGTTTCCATTGTCCTGATACCAGAGTTGCTTAAGCTGTAAGCGACGATTAATTTGCCTCACCAGATATTTGAAGCGAATAACATACCGAGGTGTAGCAACTAAGATAACGGTCATGACTGAGATAAAAAAAAGATAGAACAAAAAAGCTAGCTGCAACGGTACCGATCAAAGATTGCTCAACAACTGAAGTTAAATTAGAGCTAGTTTTAAGATGAGCTGCTGGCTAGATTCAAAGCACTATAGCTATAGTAGGGAGTTTTTGTTCACCAGCAGCAATCTCTGAGCAAATTTCTCGCAGCACCTTATTAATCCTTGGTTTTGCATTCTTTAGCTTCCCTCTGAAGATATATTTATCTGCCTAAACCATGCATCTCGTTAATAATCTTCGCGCAGTGCTGAGTAACTTGCTGTAGTTCCGCCTTATTGCTAGAGGGAGGAGCAATGACTTTGCCGATCCGCACGGTAATGGGGATCGATTTGGGCAGAATTGAGCCTTTGGTCAAAATCCTTTCTGTTCCCCAGAGACTAATTGGTAAGAGAGGAACTTGAGCTTTTGCTGCAATCCAGGCTGCGCCTAATTTAGGGTCGGTAATTCTCGCATCGGCAGAACGACTCCCCTGAAGAAAAATAGCTGCAATCCAGCCCGAATCTAAGGCTTGACTGGCAGCACGTAAAGCAGAGCGATCGCTAATGCTGCGCTTTACAGGATATGCTCCATAAAGCTTAATGACCCGTTTTAAGACAGGAACTTCAAATAGCTCTTCTTTTGCCATGAAGGCTACGGGACGACCCACACAGTTAGAGAGAATGGGCGGATCGAAATAGCTAGCATGATTACTAACGGCGATCGCGCCTCCTGTTTTGGGAACGTTTTCCGCCCCATGAATATTGATCCGAAAATAAGTATGTAGAGCTGGGCTGACTAGCGACCATTTTAGTAAATGATAGGATGCCCAATTAGCAAATGATTCTCGTTTCTCTTCCACCAACTAATCTCAATAAACAGTGCTGCCGTTTATAACTATATTATGCTGGGGAAAATTAATTCAGCTGCACCTAACTCTTCTGATTCCCAAATGGGAATTTACCGTTTTTAATTACTAACAGATTCAGATGTCTGATCTGCCGACTCAGCAATTTTGATTTCCTTAACTAGCTGTTCCATTTCATTGCCAATCTGATCTTTATACTCTTCTGGAGCTGCAACATAAGCCTGCTGTAGTACTGGCTGTGCTGCTTGAAGGTCGCCTTTTTTCTCTAGCACAAATGCCTTTGCCAAGATCGGACGAAAATCGTTGGCATCTAGTTGGGCTAGCTCGTCATAGAGAGCGATCGCTTCTCCATAACGTTTTTGATTGGTATATAGCTCTCCCAACAGTAGCTCCACTGCTTCGCGGTCAATTGCCACCCCTTTGGGACTATCAGTATCGGCTAGCTTAATTGTTCTTTTGAGCAAGGCGATCGCCCGTTCGGGTAGTTCTTGAGTTAAATATAGATTAGTAATTCCCCCCAGAGCATAAATGTCTCCAGGACGCTCGCTCAGCACCTCTTTATACACCGCTGCTGCTCCTTCATAATCTTCTACCTGCTGCTTTGCTTGAGCCAGCAGCACACCATATTCAGTCTGTTCGGGATGGAGCTTGGCTAAGGTTTCCAAAGGCGCGATTGCCCCAGTCAGGTCTTTTTGCTGTAGTCTAATTTTTAGTAGACCGTTTAAAGCAGTATCATTATTTGGTTCTCGCTCCAAAACTTTTTGATAGCCAGAAGCCTCTGCTGCCAGCATCGTTAGTTCTTGCTTAGAAAGAGCGATCGATTCTTGATTGGGATCGTTCATAATCTGCTTCCCTTCCACCACGCTACCCACTAAAGGTAGAGCAGAAACAGTTATCAAGGAGAACAACATCAGACCCAAAACTAAATATATCCAGCTACTACGTTTTTTCTTCATGCTCTTATCACCAAATTACGATCGGCAGATTATACTTGATTTGTTTGCAACAGTCATCAGACTATATTAATCGCGTTTATGCTAAACCCAAACCCAAAAGTAGATTGGGAAAGATAAAAATAGAGGTGATTTTAAATTTCATGAGAATATGAAGTATGATTTTTGAGACAATTTAGTCTGTCAAATCTATTCTAGATGTAGTTATATCTAGAGGCTGTTATTTCACTAAAAGAGAGAAGTATCGCAACCTGGACTAAATATTAATTCAGGATGCTGCATTTTTTAGTAATGTTGGCGCGATTAAATTTCTTGATGAATTCGGCTCCAGATATAGTCATTCCCAATCAAAACCATTCGAAAAGCAAAAAAAACAGAAATGGTGCTTAAAGCTCCTGCCCTATACATTTTGTTTCTTATCTCTACTCAGAGAAGTCATATGGAAATTAATTAGAATGACTATAATTCCCAACCATTCAATCAACTTTCTACTGCTGTTAATCAATTGGCTGAATCTACCATGACCAATCAATCTCAGGATTCCGTCCCCCCTAATTCCCAACCCCAGCCGGCAACCGATCGGAAGCAGCCAATTCCGCCTCCTTCTCATCCTCGGCAATATCGTGCGATTGGTTTGATCCAAGCCAAATATCAACAAAGCGCAGAACAGATGACTCAGGGGACGTTAATAACCACTGATGGGGCAGAAATCGAAGCTGTATTGCTGGGTCGGATTATTAGCCTGATCAAAAACCATCTCGATCTGGCTCAAGAGCATCTGT